>NZ_JAVKEW010000240.1:0-9946 GCF_040226375.1 Coleofasciculus sp. G2-EDA-02
TTCACAAATTGACAATGGATAATGAACAATGGATAATGACCTCTCCTTAAAAGAAGAGGATTGAAATTAAGGAAAATCTTTTTTAATTTCTTCGTAAACGAAGAGGTCTTAGACCCAATTAATCAATTGTGAATTATCAATTATTAATTATCCATTGATAATTTTATACAGCTAGAAAAGCGAAAGCTGTTCAACTATTTGCTTTCCTCGTGGTTTGTTTCCTTGAATCAAACTGTAAAGATAATCGCCAATTTCTTTTGCCAGTAAAACAGGTACAGCATTGCCAATTTGTTTGTACTTAGACGTTATAGAACCATAAAAAATCCAGTCGTCAGGAAAAGTTTGGATTCTCGCACATTCTCGTACACTTAAGGGACGCAGTTCTATGGGGTGACACATATCTGTCGCTTTTTGCTGTGGGCTTGTGGTTACAGTTGGCGAGGGTTTATCCCAAGATAATCGCCTGTAAAAACCAACTTTACCACCCCCTGATTTATAAGCACCTCCCATTGCCTCTTCTTTCAAGTTGTCGGGTAAATATCTCCAGTTTTGTCCGGCTTTGAGCAATCTCAAATACTTTAAGCGCTTTTCAGAGTATGGTGTAAACTCTGGCTGTTGTTCAACTAAGTCTGTTAATGCATCTTTTAAAGTACGCCACTTGGGTAAATCTCTACCGCCTTTACCATGGGTAGCCAAGGGAAATGTAACAGATTCACCATCTCTAGAACCAATAAACACGACACGCTCTCTATTTTGGGGAACACCATAATTGGCAGCTTCTAAAAGATTGTAAACGAGATGGTATCCAAGTTCATGCATTTCTGCCAATACAACCTTAAGGGCTGCACCCCGCATTTCCTCCGGTTCTAAAGGGGGATAATCTGTCCCTCGTTGGTTAATTGGTCTGTGACGGATAGCAGCGGAAAGTAACCCTTTCACATTCTCCATAAGGAAAAATCGAGGTTGAATGTCTCGAACAACACGGACAAACTCCATAAATAAACTACCACGAGGATCTAAGACTGAAGCTCTTTTTCCTGCTGTACTAAAAGGCTGACAAGGTGGACCACCAACCACCAAATCCACCTCATGAGGACGTAACGCTCTACCTAAATCTAAAACTCGACCACCTTCTAAGAGTAAATCTTGGGTACTGATTGTATCGATTGACCTTGGGATAGCACTTTCATGAAGATGAGGTCGGTTAAGCGCTATAGTTTTTGCCGCATCCCGCTCTTTCTCAACCACACTTACGGTATGAAATCCGGCTAGCTCTAAACCTAAATCTAAACCAAAAGCCCCTGAAAACAGAGAAATAGAAATAGTCTTGCCATCTATCACGGCTGTCAGTCCCCAGCTAAATTACCCTTATTTTTGCACTCTTTATAGTTTCTATGAGTGCTTGATAGTGATTGTATTGTATCGCAGTTATTAAACAATAACCTAGTCTTAGGATGTCTGTGGAACATTGGTGACAAAGTTTGGCTAAGAATAAAAAGAAATCACCATGACATGAGCAATAGTAAGAATGTAGGAAAAACACATATTTTACAGATTTATTGGGAAGTTGGGTATGGCGAATGGGATTTTGTCACACTGATGGCACTGAGGGGTTAGTTTTCAATGGGATTATGATAGTTGGATCGCGTTTCTTGAGGTGGTTAAAGGGATTGAAACCTCTGGGTAAAAGGAATCAACTGAATTATAAATGATCAAAGTATCTTACCCACTATAGAATCATTCTATGAGCCTATATCTTGTTCGACCTAAGACATCCTCTCTGACGCGATCGCACCCGTAGTCCGGGTAATTATCGGGATGTTGTCTCCGTGGGGGCGACAAACCGCCAAAATAGGGTTGCGGGTTTTAGTCGTAGTGGCACTTTGAACCCGGATTAATCATCAGTATTCTGTTCCTCGATAGGTTTAAGAGCGGGTTTAGCCCCATGATTAACACCACAAACCATTACCCTAACAGCAAAACCCGCCCTTCCTCTTGGCTACAATTACATCAAGGTATCAAAGGTAGTTCACCATGACAACAGCAACACCGACTCCTCCATCTCAACAAATGGGTGCTGAACCAGTCGTCACCTTAAAAGGTGTTAGATGGCAAACATTTTAAATTGGGTACACGGAGCGTGCGCCCCTACGATGTCTACCCCATTCCCGCCGCCTCCTTTGCTGATTCCTTCGCCATCTCCATGAAAATCTTTTGAGCGCATTGCTCTTTCGCATCCTCCGGTTGACGTTGTATATAACGCCCATCGGGTTGTAATTCCCAAGCTTGGCGATTATCTGCCATCATAATGGCTAAAATTTCTTGCAAATCTTTGATAATTTCTGGATCTTCTACAGGTGTAATCGCCTCAACTCGCCGATCTAAATTTCGACGCATCCAGTCAGCGCTGCCAATATAAACTTCCTCATCACCCTGATTATAGAAGTAATAAATCCGCGAATGTTCTAAAAAGCGACCGATAATACTAATCACGCGAATATTATCGCTAACGCCGACAACACCGGGACGCAAGCAGCAAATTCCTCGAACAATTAAATCAATTTGTACGCCAGCTTGGGAGGCTTCATAGAGAGTGGCGATAATCTTCGGATCAACCAAAGAATTCATCTTGGCAACAATGCGTCCCGTATTTCCCTGGCGACAATGCTCGATTTCCCGCTGAATCATCGCCGTCATGCGATCGCGTAAATTCACCGGGGCGACTAATAACTTGCGATAAGAGCGCTGGCGGGAGTATCCAGTCAGAAAATTAAATAAATCGGTTAAATCTGCCCCTAAATCCTCACGACAGCTTAGGAGTCCTAAATCCGTGTAAATTCTGGCGGTTTTGGGGTTATAGTTTCCTGTGCCAATATGAACATAGCGGCGAATCCTCTTCTCGTCTTGACGCACCACCAGCACGATTTTGGTATGGGTTTTTAACTTAATAATCCCATAAACCACATGTACACCCGCTTGTTCTAACTTACGCGCCCAGAGAATATTATTCTCTTCATCAAAACGGGCTTTCAACTCCACCAAAACCGCCACCTGCTTGCCATTTTCGGCAGCTTTAATCAAAGCGTTGACAATGGGGGAATCACCAGAGGTGCGGTAGAGTGTCATTTTAATCGCCAGTACATTCGGGTCATCCGCCGCCTGGGTAATAAACCGCTGCACAGTACCACCAAAGGAATGGTAGGGATGATGGACAAATAAATCCCGTTTGCGAATAATGCTAAAGAAGTCATCCCCATCTTCCTCAGAAGAGAGCGATCGCAACTCGACGGGCATGACGGGTGTCCAGGATGGGTCTTTTAGTTCCGGTAGGGGTAATCCCATAAACGACATCAGATCCCCTAGCCCCAATAAGCCGTCTATTTCGTAGATATCGCTTTCCTCGAGTCCCATCTCCCCCATCAGCGTTTCCCGTAAGGTTTCTGGTACAGTCGCATGGATTTCCATGCGGACGACTGAACCCCCTATACGTCGCTTCCGCAGTCCCTCTTCAATAGCCAGTAGTAGGTCATCTGCCTCATCTTCCTCGACGGCTAAGTCAGCATTGCGAGTAATCCGAAACGGATGATATTCTTGGATATTCATCCCTGGAAACAGAAACTCTAAATTATGGGCAATCACCTGTTCTAGGGGAATGCCCACCCAGATAGCAGGTTTTCCCTTTTGCCGTTCTCGCAACGGTTCGGGAAGGGTGACAAACCGAGGTAAGACTTTGGGCACTTTCACTCGGGCAAAAAATTCCTCGCCCTGATCGGGATCTTTCACCACTACGGCTAGATTCAGACTCAGGTTGGAAATATAGGGAAAGGGGTGGCTAGGGTCAACAGCTAGGGGTGTCAGAACCGGGAAAATTTGCGCCTCAAAGTAGTTTTGCAAATAAGTCCGCTGTTCGGAGTTCAACTCCATATAGTCCAGCAGGTAGACCCCCTGTTGTACCAATAAGGGGCGCAGGATTTGTTCAAAATGTTCGTGTTGTTCTTTGATCATGGGGAGTAACCGCTTGTTAATCCCATGCAATTGATCGCTAGGTGTGCGACCATCGGCAGTTAGGGATGTCACCCCCGCCTCCACCTGCTGCTTCAAACCCGCCACCCGAACCATAAAGAATTCATCCAGGTTGGAACTGAAGATTGCCAGAAACTTCAAGCGTTCCAGCAATGGGGTTCGGGAATCGAGGGCTTCATGCAAGACGCGATCATTAAATTCCAACCAACTGAGTTCCCGGTTGAAGTAGTATTTAGGGTCTCTCAGACTAACCTCGGTCGTTGTCTTCGATTTCTTAGCCATGATTATTAGGGAAACGGCGCACCATCCGTTGGCTTTTTCTGGCGCTGGTAGGATGTTTGTCAGTTTAAATACTATAACTAAACTGCCCTTTGGTTAACCTGGCGCTTCGGGAGATGTTGCCTGTTGCCTTAGAATTCGTAAGAAGGCTAAAAAGAATACTGAGTGTAGGGGTGTTGTGTGTAGGGTATGGGGAAAATTCCAGCACGGCTCATCCCCCTCATCGGGACTGTACACTAGGTGTCGCGACTCAAACTGGAAAAATCGCGATCGCGCTTCGTTTTCAGGTAAACTCGAATGTTGCATATTCCAGCCGTTTGACCCCAATCTACGGAGAAATAACCTTGGCGATAGAATTGCGATCTTATGTCTATATAGATAGCTTACAGCCGCAGCACGCGGCTTATATGGGGACAGTTGCGCTAGGGTTCTTGCCATTACCAGGAGATACGTCGCTCTGGATTGAAATCTCACCGGGTATCGAAATTAACCGGATTACCGATGTGGCGCTAAAATCGACCTCTGTACGTCCAGCCGTGCAGATGGTGGAACGACTCTATGGGGTTCTGGAAGTTCATGCGAACAAACAAGGCGAAACCAGGGCGGCGGGGAAAGCGATTCTAGCCGCCCTAGGCGTCGGTGAACGAGAACGCCTGAAACCCCGGGTTATCTCTAGCCAGATTATTCGCAATATTGACCCTCACCAAACTCAACTGATTAATCGCACCCGACGGGGACAGATGATTTTGGCAGGACAAACTTTGTATGTTTTAGAAGTAGCACCAGCCGCTTATGCTGCTTTAGCCGCTAATGAAGCCGAGAAAGCCGCCTCAATTAATATTCTGCAAATTTCTGCCGTTGGCAGTTTTGGACGCCTCTACTTAGGTGGTGAAGAACAGGATATTCTGGCAGGTTCGCAAGCGGCGCTGACAGCACTGGAGAACGTTCCTGGGCGAGAACATCCCGGCGCTGGGGGGAAAGAGTAGAGCTTTTAGATGCGGGGGAGCCGGGGGAGCAATGTAGAGACGTAGCATGCTACGTCTGGGAGCAGGGGGAGCCATAGTACATTTTCCCTGATAGCGGTGCAAGGGTATGAAAGGGTTTTACCCTTTTTGGTATTCATTGTGCGATCGCGTGACAATACCCACCGAGTTCACGATTGCCTTGTCTCCCTTATCCCCCTTGCCTACTGTCTCGCTAGTATAAAGGTAGTATAAAGGATTCATGAAAAGAAATGTGGCTGAAACCCTTACCCCGCAAGGCTTGTTGTTTTACAACTGATTTAGACGCCTTATGGCTTTACAAAAACTTTAAATAAAATAGCGGATATATCGCGTTTCTTTACGAAAACTTTAAGAAAACGGTTCGGAAATCAAGTTATCGTGTTATTCAAGTTGAAAAGCTTTACACATCTCGAAACGGATAGATATCTTTATGTATCAAAAGTTAAAGTTTGCGATCGCAACCACCGGCGTCCTGTTAGGTTTAGCGACACTCCACACTAACCCAGCTCAAGCGGCTGTTGTTAAAACTATTGACTTTTCAGAATTCTCTCCAGGTGAAGTCGTTACTGGAGCGATGACTGAACATGCGACTCTCAGTGTATCCGAACAAGGGCGCGTTGTAGCTGGTATTGACCCGGCAAGACCCCTACGTGAACTGATGATCTTCGACACCACATGCGGTGGCGGTCCTGCCAGTAACTGCACAGGTGGTGATGATGACTTGTTCTTCGGAAACCAGTTTGGTAATTCGCTGATCATCAGTCAAGATAACAACTCTGCTTCTCCTAACGATTCTCAGATTGGTGGCATAATCACATTTGATTTTAAGATGCCAGTTAGTTTTATTGGCTTTAATCTTTTGGATGATGAAGAAGAGTCCACTGAAGTTACTTTGTTTAACGGAGACACAGTAGTACAAGTTATTTCGGGCATTGTTGGTCCTGGAAACAACTCGGAAATATTTGTCAACGGCTTCACTAGCGCCCCAGTCACCCGCGTTAGCATTGACCTGCCTGGCAGTGGTGCGATTGATAACATTACCTATAGTAAAGTACCCGAACCCTTGACTATCCTAGGTTCCACTATGGCGTTAGGATTTGGTGCCATGTTCAAAAAGCAACAATCCAAAAAACAAAAGAAAAGTTAGTTCAAAAGTAGATAAATTTAATAGCAATCAGGATTTTTAATCCTTGGCTATATGAAGGAGGTGTGAGCATACCCTCCTCTTTTTGTTTGTAACTTGGTATTAGCTTTCCTACCCCCCCCCCTTCAGTGGAAAAAGAGTTTCCTGTTCCCTGGATAGCAATCAAACCTGAACCCTGAACCATCAACATTCAATACCGAATACGGGGGTCAATTAAGGCATTAATAATATCAATGGCAATACTCGCTATCACCACAATTGCGCCAAAAAACACCATAATTCCCTGCACCGTCGGGTAATCTCGTGACTGAATCGCTTCATATAATCGATTGGCTAATCCGGGCCACGAAAAGGTAACTTCAGTTAACACCGCACCCCCTAGCAACGAAGCAAACGTGAGTCCCATTACTGTAATCACCGGAATCAAAGCATTTTTTAACCCATGACGCAACAGAATCGTCCGTTCCTGAATCCCTCTAGCGCGTGCGGCTTCCACATAATCAGCGTTCAGAGTTTGCTTGAGATTCACCCGCACAATACGCTCAAAAATTCCACTCAGGAGAATTCCTAATGTTAGTGATGGTAGGGTTAAATAGTATAAGGCAGTAAAAAATTGGTTGAAGTTACCGTTCAAGAGACTATCAACAGTATAAAGTCCTGTGAGTCTGGTAGGCGGAATTGCTGATGCGGGAAATCGCCCACCCAGGGGAAACCATCCTAACTGTACAGCAAAGATTAACTGGACAATCATTCCTGCCCAAAATATCGGTAAGGCATAAGTAATAATCCCAAATAACCGTCCACCTAAATCAAAGACTGTACCGGGACGAGAGGCGGAAAAAATACCCACACCAATTCCTACAGTTATCGCGACTATCATACTACATACCGCTACTTCTGCCGTTGCCGGAAAATACTGCTGAATGACTTGCCAAACATCTCGTCCTTGATCACTAATTGAACTACCTAAATCGAGGCGGAGTAAACTGAGTAAATAATTTACATACTGTAACGGTAGCGGTTGATTTAATCCCAACCTTTCCCGAAACTCAGCTTTCACATCTTCATCCGCACGATTACCAATTACCGCATCAATGGGATCTCCTGGCGTAGCGCGGAGGAGCAAAAATACGATGGTTACAATCGTAAACATCATTAACGGTGCAAGGAGCAACCGAGTGATCACGTAGTAGAGTAAGGCACGAGAACGAGACATGGGAATTCAAGTTAGTTTGTAGTTATGATGCGAGCGCCATGTTAATAGTACGAAAGATAGAATTCTGTTCTATCCAGATTGTAGAGACGTTGCATGCAACGTCTCTACAGGGTTGTTGGCTTAAGCGTTTTTATCAACTTGCCAAAACGATACACCAATAATTGGGTTTATTTCCACGTTCTCTAGGGATTTTTGAGCAAAAGCAAATTCTTTTTTCTGCAACAAGGGAACCAGAGGAACATCTTGAGCAATTAGCTCTTGAATTTGCCCAAATAGTTCTTGTCGCGCCTGGGGATCTTGTTCCTTCCGTTGAGCGTCAAGGAGTTGGTTCATTTTCTCACTGTAATAGAAGAAGCCTTGACTTTGACTGGCACCTTCCTGACATCCAGTTTCGGCTGATCCTTTCGTACAACTGAAAAAGGGGCTGACGTAATTATCCGCATCGCCAAAGTCAGGGAACCAAGCCACTAAATAGCTGGGATAAATGCCTTTGGGAATATTGGCAAAGAGAGTAGTCGATTCAACGGGTTGCGGTTTGACTTGCATCAAACCATCCATTTTTTGCTCGGCGTATTCTTTGAGTAGGGTAACAATTTGTTGGCGCTGGGGGCTATCGGAACTGTACCAAATTTCAAATTCAAACGGATTTTCGGCAGAAAAACCAGCTTGGGTGAGAAGTTCTTTTGCCTTTTCTACATTGCCATCCCCATAAGGTTCCTTGAATACGGGTTTGCTGGTGGCAAAGGTGTTGGGTATAATACTGTAAGCTGGTTCAGCTTGACCCCGATAAACGCGATCAATGATTAAAGCACGATCCACTAACGCCGCGATCGCTTGTCGAACTTCTACCTGGTCTAAAGGTTTCTGCTTGACATTTAGAACCATGTAATCTAGGCGACTGCTGGACTTTTCTAAGACTTGATAGCCCTTGGCTTCAGCATCCTCTTTGAGGCTGAGAATTTGATCGGCATCTAAGTCACGATAGGCAATATCAAGCGCACCTGTGGTAAAGGAATTGTACAAGTTAGCGGGACTGCTGAGAAACTGAAAGTCAATGCCTTGATTGGGGGGTTTTTCTCCCCAATATTCGTCAAAAACATCCACCTTGACTAAATTTGGCTCAAAGGAAACTAGCTTATAGGGACCCGTTCCCACAAACTCATTGGGTTTAAATTTGCCTTGCCCAATTTCATAAGCTTGAGGCGAAACAGCACTTAATCCGGGAAAAGCCAACAGGTAAGGGAAGGGAGCAAAGGCGTTTTTTAGTTTAATCGTGAGTTCATATTCCCCCGTGGCTTCCACTGATTCCATGATATTAGAAAGTAGGGCTGAAGGTTTACCCCCGTTTTCACTAAACCGCTTCAGGGAAAAAGCCATGGCTTCTGCATTAAAGGGTGCCCCATCATGGAAGGTAACTCCCTGACGCAGAGGAATCGTGTAGGTTAAACCATCATCACTGACTTGCGGGAGTTCTGTCGCCAGTTGGGGGAGCAGCTGATCAGTATCCCCCGCGTAGGTGTAGAGGCGATCGCCTAAGCTGGTAATAATATCGCTAATCGCTACTTCATACCCATCAGCGGGGTCAAGGGTTCGAGGTTTGGCGACAGAACCCACCGCGAGACGTTCAGAACTACTGACGCTAGTGACTGAACTCGCAGAATTATCAGTGGGTGTCGAGGTGTTCAACTCACCACAACTAATAATCAGGACGCAACAGCAGCAGAATAAACCGAAAAATTGAATAATTTGCCGTTTCTGACGAGACAAGGGAAATTTCATGACGTACAGTGAGATAGTTGATTTGAGAGTAGGGGTTTGGTAACCAAACCCCTACTGATGCGTCGAATAATTTTTGTTTTATCTTAATCATTCAACATTGCCATCTGTTCGATAATTAAGTCAGGATCATAATTATATGTAATGGAAGGGTTTAAGCTGATGAGCATTTCTGCTGATACAGTATTTTCAAATTTACAGAAAATTGACCAAGTTGATCCGGTAACCAGTGCTATCTACCGAGAACAAGCCCAAGAGGTATTGGCTACGCCATCAATCGCTCTGAAACTTCGAGCTGCGATCGCGGATCGACTCAACCGAGCGAATAACGATCTAGCACTGCACACCGTAGGGAGTGAAGATAGTTACCGTTCAAGCGATGGGTGAAGGCTCCCACGCTCTTTAGCTGGGAGATGAAACCGAGCGAACCGTCTAGGTAGCGAATAAATTCGCCAGTCAAATAATTCGGATAACGTTCTACTATTGTGGTAATGTAAATACAAG
>NZ_JAVKEW010000241.1:0-3929 GCF_040226375.1 Coleofasciculus sp. G2-EDA-02
GTTCTATCCAGATGCGTGGTAAAGCCCGTATCTGGGGGACTCCAACAACCTGCACCATTGTCTACCGCAATGGAAAATGGTACGCTAGCATAACCGTGAATTTGACTGAGTTGCAGGCGGCAACAAGACAAACAGATTTTGGTTCAATTGGCATCGACTTTGGTTGCAAGTCAGCATTAGCAATCACCGATGGGGAAAACCATTCTTTTATTGAAGCCCCTAAGTTTTTGCGAAAAGCTGAAGCTGAGATTAAACATCTTTCCAAGGGTAAGCGTCGTAAGAGGGCCCCCAATAGAAGGAAAAAACAAAAAGGTTCTAGTCGGTGGAAAAAGACCCAAGCGAAAATTAGCAAAGTAACTCACAAGGTTGCTAATCAGCGCCAAAACTGGGTACACCAAGTAGCAACAGACATTGTTCGCTGTAATAGCTTCGTTGCTACGGAAAAACTAGAAGTCTCGAAAATGACCCGCTCTTCCAAAAAAGGTAAGCGCAAAAAGCAGAAAGCTGGGCTAAATAAATCCATCTTAGACGTGGGTATGGGAATGCTGAGGTCAGCGATTGAATATAAAGTGAAAGACGCGGGTGGAGTGTTTATCGAGGTTCCTACTCGAAAAGTGAAACCATCCCAGACTTGTCCTAACTGTGGAAATCAGCAGAAAAAGACCCTAGACGAAAGAGTTCACCACTGCCATAAATGTGGATTCACAATGGATAGGGATTTAGCCGCAGCATTAGTAATGCTTTTGTGGGCGTTAGGAATTCTACCGGGGTTTGGAACGAGGATGGTAGACGCCGATGCCTCTAGCTCTACTTCAGAAACCCGCTCTTCGCAGCAAACGGGAAGCATGAAGCAACTAGGGCAGATGAAGCGTCAGAAACACAGTCCTGCTGGTCTGGTTGTAGAAACCCAGACCTCAACGAAGTAGGTCTGGGTAGTTCATGATGGATAACAGCAGAAATTCAATCGAGTTGAGATGCGAGAACACGATGTGATTATTGTCGGCGGTGGTTTAGCCGGATGTCGGGCGGCGTTGGAAATTAAACGCACTGATCCGAAGCTGAATGTGGCACTGGTTGCCAAAACCCATCCCATTCGTTCCCACTCCGTTGCTGCCCAAGGGGGGATGGCGGCGACGCTGAAAAATGTGGATGCTGAGGATACCTGGGAAGCCCACGCCTTTGATACAGTTAAGGGGTCAGATTATCTGGCTGACCAAGATGCGGTAGAAATTCTCACCCGAGAAGCACCGGATGTGGTGATTGATTTAGAACATCTGGGGGTACTCTTTTCCCGCTTACCCGATGGTCGCATTGCCCAACGTGCATTTGGTGGTCATTCCCATCGCCGTACCTGCTATGCTGCCGATAAAACGGGTCATGCCATTCTTCATGAACTGGTGAGTAATCTCCGCAAGAACGACGTGACGGTGTACGAAGAATGGTACGTCATGCGGCTGATTTTGGAAGACGGGCAGGCAAAAGGGGTGGTGATGTTCAACATCATGAAAACTCACCTGCAAGTGGTACGGGCAAAAGCGGTGATGTTTGCCACAGGGGGCTATGGGCGGGTGTTTAATACCACCTCCAATGATTTTGCCTCGACGGGGGATGGCTTAGCCATGTCAGCGTTAGCAGGGGTACCGTTGGAGGATATGGAGTTTGTCCAGTTTCATCCAACCGGGTTATATCCGGTGGGTGTGTTAATTTCCGAAGCGGTACGGGGTGAAGGGGCGTATCTGATTAATAGCGAAGGCGATCGCTTCATGGCAAATTATGCCGCGAGTAAAATGGAACTCGCCCCACGGGATATTACCTCACGCGCGATCGCATTAGAAATTCGTGCCGGTCGCGGGGTTTATCCGGATGGGAATCCTGGAGGTCCTTGTGTCTATCTGGACTTGCGGCACATGGGTAAGGAAAAAATAATGAGTCGCATTCCCTTCTGTTGGGAAGAAGCCCACCGACTCGTCGGGGTTGACGCGGTATACGAACCGATGCCCGTGCGTCCTACAGCCCATTATTCCATGGGTGGCATTCCCGTCAATACCGATGGACAAGTGCGAAGTGGACCCGATGGATTGATTGAAGGATTGTTTGCCGCCGGGGAATCGGCTTGTGTCTCGGTTCACGGTGCCAATCGCTTGGGGAGTAATTCCCTGCTAGAATGCGTGGTTTACGGCAAACGAACCGGGGCTGCGATCGCGCAATATATTCAAAACCGCAAATTACCCGACATTGATGAACAAATCTATCTCAATGCTGCCCAGAATAAGATTAATGCATTGCTAGGTCAATCCGGAAGCCTACGCATCGATAAACTACGTCAAAACTTCCAAGACTGCATGACTCAATACTGCGGCGTCTTCCGCACCGAGGCATTAATGCAGGAAGGATTGAATCAACTGCAACAGTTGAAACAGCAGTACCAAAATATCTATTTAGATGACAAAGGAAGCTGCTGGAATACGGAATTAATCGAAGCTTTGGAACTGCGGAATCTCATGGTAGTTGGGGAAATCATTCTCACTTGTGCCCTAAATCGCCAAGAAAGTCGGGGTGCCCATTCTCGTGAGGATTATCCCCAACGGGATGATACCAACTTTTTGAAGCATACCCTGGCGTACTATTCCTCAGCCGGAATTGATTTGCAGTACAAGTCAGTGGCGATTACCCGCTTTGAACCCCAAGAACGAAAGTATTAGGCACTTTTGACAATCCCCCGCTTGAAAGACGGGGGATTCTTCATTCATCCAACCAACCACCAAGCGAGTAGTAAGGCGCGGTTCATGAAGAGTCTGCCTTTAGGATGATGACTCAGACTATAGATTCAGGAATACTCCTATTTTTAGGACTATAACGGCAATTTATCCTATTTTATTACCAATTAGTCGGTCAATCTAATTCTGGGAAGACCTAGCTTGAGCAAACATATCTTGATTACGGGCGGGGCGGGGTTCATCGGCTCTCATTTGGCAGACGAACTGCTGACACGAGGGGATCGCGTCCGCGCCCTAGACAATTTATCCCCACAAGTCCACGGGTTCAACTGCTCCCGACCCAGCTATTTACATCCAGATGTCGAACTGATCGTTGGGGATGTACGCAACCCAGAGGCAGTCAGAAAAGCACTCAAAGGAATTGATGCAGTCTATCATTTTGCCGCCGTTGTCGGTGTGGGGCAAAGTATGTACGAAATCGTCAACTACAGGCAAGCCCTCTCTAACCCCTATACTGGTGTTCTGGCAATTTTTGCCTCGCGGATTTTAAATAACAACCCGCCCCTGATTTTTGAAGACGGTTATCAACTGCGCGATTTTGTCAGCGTTAGCGATGTGGTTCAAGCTTGCCGACTTGCTCTGGAAGTACCGGGAGTGACGGGCAGTGTTTTCAATATAGCCAGTGGACAGCAGCATACCGTGCGCGAAGCGGCTGCCAAGATGGCTAAGGTATTGGGTAAGGAACAGATTCAACCCAAAATTACCGGAAACTACCGCGTGGGTGATGTGCGCCATTGCTTTGCCGATATCAGTCTGGCTCAATCTATTTTGGGTTATAAACCGCGCGTGAAGCTCGAAGATGGTTTGATTGAGCTAGCCGGATGGCTGGAGGGACAAGTCGCCCATGACCGAGTCGCAGAAGCTCGTGAAGAATTGGCAGCACGAGGATTAACCGTATGAGCCTGCAATCTATATCCAATCCGACCAAGCCACTCCTGGGTATCTTAGAGTGGTTTCGACCGGGCGAATATGAACAGGTCGAACGGGTATTGGCAAGCCTGAAAAGCATTAACTTGACACTCCCCGCCCTATAAGTGCGGGGATTCTTAGTTCCGCGACACACCTTACAATTATCTATCCTTGCGGCAATACTTAAACCAAACACCCGTAGAAAACTACCAAGTATTGAGCCTAATTTAGATAACTCCAGAG
>NZ_JAVKEW010000242.1:0-63876 GCF_040226375.1 Coleofasciculus sp. G2-EDA-02
TGTTTTATGGACAGGCGCTTATTTTGTCGCTAGTTGTGGCGGTGTTACCATTGAACAGCTAAAAGTCTACGTTCAAAGCCAAGATTGTCCGGATTCATCCCATCGCTAAAAGCGAGGGTCTTCTCCGGACGCTAAGATAAAGAGTATTGATGTCATCTAGATCAGGGTCTTCATCAAAGGCTAAAGCTACCCGCTTCGCTAAACCACTTTGGTCATATTCTCCATTTAAACCAAGACGTTCTGGAGGAGTGGTGGAAAGTTTAGTCGTTGCTGGAGCTTGAGCGGTTTTGGGGCGACTGGCTACAGATGTAGGCTGCTGTTGTGTTGGAGGATTTACCTTTGCTTCTTTTGGCTTATCCATGCCAAATAGTCGTTTTAACCAACCCATATTCTTTTGAACTCCTATTATATTTGCCTATTGAGTTAATCATTATCGGTCAAACCTAGGAGTTAGAACATCTATCAATAAGGATATTTTGGTATTATAACTATCGCCATAAAGGTACAGATTGAGAGCCGACAACACTAGGTATCAGCAAGAACTCTTCTGTCATCTGCCTTGTGCCTTTTGCTATATGAGTCACTCACCTGGAAAAAAGGAAAAATCTTGATCAATCTAAGTTGAATTGGGGATAGCATGACTGAAAAAAATAAGATGTCTCACTCTATCAGTGACTGGAATAATCCGCATCGTCATCAATCTTTACTGAGACTATCCGCACTGACTCAGGATCAACTCAATCCCTTAATCGTTCAGGCAAAAGTACAATGTCAAGGGGGACAACTACCCACCTATATCCCATATTTGGCACAGGCAAATCCAACCTGGGTGGCGGTGCAGGTACAGAGGATTCAGGGTGAGGGGGTGGCGGCGGGTGATATTTATCATTCATTTCCCTTGATGAGTGTGATTAAGCCGTTTGTACTGCTATTTTTGCTGGAACAATTGGGGATAGAGGCGGTATTTTCTCAGGTGGGGATGGAATCGTCTGATCAGCCATTCAATTCCTTAGCCCAACTGCAAGCTGATGGGGGAAAGCCACGCAACCCAATGATTAATAGTGGTGCGATCGCACTCGCTGGGCGTTTACCGGGTAAGGATGCAGCGTCTCGTTGTGAAACCCTGCGCCAGTGGCTGAATCAGCGATCGCAGTCTGGGTTATTTTTAGATGAGGCTATGTTACAATCGGTGCGTTCTCTCCCCAATGAACGGAACCGCGCGATCGCGAATTTATTAGCCGCCTCTGGTTATCTGGATCACCCAGAAATCGCCCTGGATACCTACAATCACGTCTGTTGTCTATCGGGAACCGTGAGGAATTTAGCTCAACTGGGGATGCTGCTGGCGCAGGATACGAGCCTAATATCACCTCAACACCGCCATATCGTCAACGACATTCTGATCACCTGTGGATTGTATCAAGCCTCCAGTCGCTTTGCGGTAGAGGTAGGATTGCCAACCAAGTCAGGGGTGAGTGGGGCGATGGTTTCCGTCGTACCCTCTCAGGGTGCGATCGCTTGTTATTCTCCGGCGTTAGATGAGACGGGGAATTCTAAAGCGGGGTTGTTTATTGTGCAGCAATTGGCGCAGGGTTTAGAGTTGAATGGTTTGGGTTAAATTTCAGCATCGGAATGATATTTTTTTAACGCAGAGAGACGCAGAGGTTCGCGCAGAGGTCAAGAGAGGGGTTGTAAGTGTTTTGAAATTGTTGGAAATACTAGGTTAGTCGTCTTTAGACGACTTTAGCTTTTAGCCTTGGGTTTTAACCCAAGGCGGTTTAATGCGAGTGGTAAAAAAGTGATTATTAATACAGTTCATATTTTAAAAAGGTGCAAGGAATAGAACCGTTATATACGGGAATTCTACGGGATGGTTTTAGTCCTACGCGCTTTGCCAACTGCTTATTTCCTGTTAAAATAAATGCTGTCCATCCTTTAAAGCGTTGTTTAAAGATATCCCCTAGTAATTTATATAAATCTCCCAGTTCTTGAGGATTCCCCAAACGTTCTCCATAGGGAGGATTGCAGATAATTATCCCGCTATCGGCTGGGGGTTCTACCTGGGAAAGGTCTTGTTGGATAAAGGTGATCTGCTTTAGAATGCCACAGTGTTGGGCATTACTCCGGGCTTGGTTAAGGATATCCGCGTCGCGATCGCATCCCGTAATCGGTGCTGCTAATTCCTGGTGCTGACAGGCTTTTGCTTCTTTGAGCAGGTGTTGCCAAAGGGTGGGATTAAAATCTAACCAACGCTCAAATCCAAACTGTTCTCGAAACAAGCCAGGGGCAATATTTAAGCTGATTAAGCTGGCTTCTAGGGGTAGCGTTCCGGAACCACACATTGGGTCTAATAAAGGCAAATTCGGATGCCATTCTGCTAATTCTAACAGTGCGGCGGCTAAGGTTTCTTTGAGGGGAGCAAGTCCCATGGCGGGTCGATATCCGCGTCGATGTAGACTAGTTCCTGAACTATCTAAACTGAGAATACAACGGGTTTGATGAATGTGAACATTGACGAAAAGGTCAGGCTTTTCTATATTTATACTAGACCTTTGACTAAACTGGCTACGTTGTTGATCGACGATTGCGTTTTTCACCTGCAGGGCGGTAAAGTGGCTATGGTTAAGCTGGTTATTCTTTCCTGTCGCATTCACGGCTAAGGTTTGCTGCGGTTTCAGGTATTGCGCCCAAGGAATGCTTTGTACCCCCTGGTAAAGTTGTTTAGCATTTGCACAAGGAAATTCGGCGATAACGACGAGTACGCGAAAAATCGTTCTCGCCCAGAGATTTACCTGATACATTAATGATGTATCGCCCTGAAAATGCACCCCCGCAAAATCTGTACGCACCTCCTGCGCCCCCAAGCGTTCAAGTTCTTGCGCCGCAATGGGTTCTAATCCACGGGCTACTGTGGCAAAGTAATGGTTCACGTTTTATGGTTTAATACAACGTCTACCGATTCTGTATTTTATAAAAGCTCCTTTAACAAAGATTTAGGTAACAAGGATTCAGTCAATGACTCAGAGTTATCAGAATCATCAAATAACTTGGTCATGTAATCATAGTTACCCTCACCGACATTTTTGTTCAAGATGTTGATAATCATTTCTGAATTATCGTAGGGACCGCTAATATAAAAGGGTTTGCCATTGCGACCCAATTGAATTTTGGGTTGACCACTCCACTTACCTAAATGCTGTCGCGATCGCTTAAAATCTCGATGGGGTTGAAATCCTAATTGTTCGGCATAGTCTACTGCACTATAAACTAGGGATTGGGCTTGTTCTAGGGTGATTTTTTGATGTCCTTCGGGAAAGCCGCGATAGGCATAGTCTAACATCTGTTTATATTCAACTGAATTCAGTTGCCTCGGCCCCATGGTATCTTTGACACCGAGACACCATACATCTAACAGGTAAGTACAAACGGTGAATCGGTCATATTTGGGTTTGCGGGTAATACAGACTAAGGCTAAACCTCGGTCGATATTCTCCTCGGTTTCTTGAACGGGTTCAGTATTTTCATGAAGATAATACTCAGCACAACTGGCGTTGACGAAGCATTCAAAAACTGGATCTAATTCTCCTGATGCAACACGGGCAAGTTTGGTTTCTTCCGCCTGTTCTTTGATATAGGCGGTGACTTCAGCCGCCCGTAATCCTAATTTGCGAGCAATTTGTTTCGGGGTTAAGTTGCGATCGCGTAATTCGGTGATTTCTTGTTGTTGTTCGGGTGTCATAGTTTTGTCATTAGTCATTCGTCATTGGTCATTTGTTAGATTGATAAATCAGGGCGGGTTTTGTTGAGCAGTGATTGGTAAGAAGCTACCGCTAGTTCCTAAACCCGCCCCTACAATTGTGGTTAAACCCGCTCCTACAGTTATACGTTTCATTGTTCAATCAACCTCCAGAAGCGATCATCTTGGGCGATCGCGTCCAAGTCTAAATCTGTTCTGGCTTCCTCACGATACGCGGGATTGAGGGCGATGGCTTTTTCTAGGTTATCGATACTGAAGTGAACCTGACGTTGTTGAGCATAGCCGATAGCTTTCTGATAAAAAGCTGGGGCATAATCGGGTTGAATGGCTAATGCCTGATCATAACTTTCTAACGCTTCTTGATTGCGTTTTAACTTGAGTAACATATTCCCTTTGTATGTCCAAGCTTTATGGGAATCTGGTTTGAGTTCAATCGCCTTTTCAAAAGACGTTACCGCCTCCTCATACCGTTCCAATACCGCCAAAGCCAAGCCGCGATTAAACCAAGCCACGCCATCATCCGGTTGCACTTGTACCGCTTGATCAAAGGAATTAAACGCCTCTTGGTGTTGTTGCAGTGCGCCGAGTACCACACCGCGATTTACCCAAGCTTCATGGTAATCGGGTTTGATTTCCAACGCCTGCTCAAAGGATGCGATCGCATCCTCCCGGCGTTTCAATCTCCCTAGCATCATTCCCCGATTTAGCCATGCTTTGTAATCATCAGGCTGGATTTGAATCACCTTATTGAACGCCACTAACGCCCCTTCAAAGCGCTGTAATTCCCGTAAAGCCAACCCTCTATAATACAAGGTATCGGTGGCTTCTGGGGCGAGTTCCAATCCCCGATCCAAGGATGCGATCGCGTCTTGGTAGCGTTTTAATTCCCATAAGGCGACACCACGCTGATGCCATAGATTCGCGTTATCGGGTTGTAGTTCTAGGGCTTGATCATACCGTGCGATCGCCTCTTCATAGTCACCTTGAGCGAATAAATTATTCCCTTGATTAATATAGTCCTTTACATTCAAGAAAAACTCAGGATGATTCTCATTCAATCGTTCCAGTTGTTCCGTCAGGGGTTGGATTTGTTGCAGTACATCAGATAAGGCAGATTCGGCAATTTCCGTGGGCGTAATCTCTGCTAATTTTTGCAGGATTTCCTGTTTTTGCCGTTGAGCATCGCTTTGAATATCGGTTAACTCATCGCCTAACATAGACTCCAATTTTTCCAGGCTTTGGAATGCTTGATCTTTTCGCTCTTGAATCGCCGACTGGAATTGAGAAAATTGATTAGTAAACTCGCTTTGGATTTGACTCAAACTTTGCAGAGTTTGATCCCGGTTTTCTTGTACTCCCGATTGAGTGGTTGAAAGCTGACGGGTTACCTCCTGCTCCAATTTTTTCAAATTCCCCAAGGTTTGATCAATCTCTCCTTGAATTTGCGATTGGGATTGTTCCAGGTGGCGCGTAATCTCTTGGCGTAAGCGTTCCACATCGGCAAAGGCTGTCCCTTGCTGCTGTTGAGCCTTTTGTTCCGCTTCCGTTTTAATCTCTGTCAATTGGGGTGAGAACTCTGAGGCGAGGCGTTGCAAATTCTCTAGAATACTCTCCCGTTCTTGTTTCGTGGTAGTTTGCAGTTGGGTTAATTGCTGTTTAAACTCCGTTTCCGCCTGTTGCAAGTTCTGTAAAATTGTCGCTTTTTGTTCGTTTAGTGACCCTTTCACTTGGTTAAGCTGGGGTGTAAACTCCTTCTGGAGTTTTTCTAAGTTCTGGAGAATCCTATCCCGTTGTTTTTGTGCATCGTTTTGCAGTTGAGTTAATTGCTTACCAAACTCCGTCTCTGTTTTTTGTAAGCGCTGGATAATTGCCGCTTTTTCCCCTTGAGCCGCCTGTTGCAGTTTGGAGAGTTCCGGGGCAAATTCGGCACTGAGTTCTTCTAAACTCTGGATAATTCTATCCCGTTGGCTTTGGGCGTGGTTAAAGAGTTCCGCCAGTTGATTGCTAAACGCCGTTTCTGAGTTTTTCAGGTTTTCCACAACCCGATCTTTTTCGGCGTGAGTATCCTGTTGTAATTTCGCCAGTTCCGGCGTAAACTGGGCGGTTAATTGTTTCAGGTTCTCCAGTGTATTCGTTTGTTCCGATTCAACATGAGAACGCAGTTGGGATAAATGGTGAGAAAACTCGTTATCGGTTTGAGCCAGAGCTTTTTGGGCGTCTTTAATATGGGTATTTAAATCCCGCAGTGCTTGTTGTTGAGATTCCGATAGTTCACTCAGAAGCTGGGATGACTCTTTTTGCTTCATGCTAATATCTTCGTAGAAGTCATCGGCTTCTCTATTTAAATCATTAGCTAAATCTGCGGTACGTTCCAGAATCGCTTGTACCTGTTGATTCGCCTGGTTAATTTTCCCTTCCAAGTCGGTTAATTCATTCAGATGCGCTCTCACCAAATCCGCCACCTCGCGAATTACCGCCCGTCGCAACAGGAATAAGCCAACAATCGCCGCAATTAACAGCAGCGCTAAGACAGCTAGGAGGACATTAAACAGGGTGGTGGTGCGACTAAAGGCGCGATTTGCCTCCGCCTGTACTTGTTCTTGGATACGCCGCTGCTGTCGCAACCGTTCCAACTCTTGTTCCTCGGTATCAGAAAGCGCTTGAGATAGTAACGCATCTTGGGCGATGGCTTGAGGCTGGATAACGCTAACAGACAATAGGATTGTCGAAAAGACAACTGCGCTTAACGATAGGAATGTCAAAGTCACCGAGTTTATGAGCTTCATCAGAACGTCCTTTGCCTATTGCTCTCCCATTGCCATCTGATTTCTAACCTTACCTCAAAATCAGGTTTGTCGTTGCGCTTTAGCGCCGACTGCACGAATGGTACTGACTGGCATGGTGGTGGGCATTGTCCACCCTACGGTATATCAAGGGTTTCGGCGATCTAAAATCGCAAAGTTTCAGTGCCATTAAACTTTTATCATATCAAGAAATTAGGCGGTTAAATGTAGGGGTACGACAATGCCGTGCCTGTTAAAATTGCCGTGTCCCTTAAAAGGGAAGATCAATTAGAATATTCTGATTTTTGGGATAATGCTGGGGGTTTTCTGGATCTTCTGCCCAACGCCCAGGATTTTCTTTAATATAGCGTCGGATAGTCTCTAACGATTTTTCATCTCGGTTGATGTGTTCGTAAAAATTACGTTGCCAGATTAAGGATGTATGTGTTGTATTGCAGAGGAGATTAATTTGTTTGGTGACCAATGAAAGAGCCCCTACGATAATCCAGGGATAATTGATTAGGTAGGGTCATCATATCCGTTTCTATTTGCCAGACACGTTATTCCGTGGGCGCACGATATTAATAGGGCATGGAACGATAGTATTGTTCGGCGTTCTTAATCAACCGGGCATTTTGTTCGGCATAATCTAAGTCCTCCTAATCATCGAGTTGAACCAGCTATTTGTTGACTGGCTGAGCGCTCCATTAAGTCACGCACTTCTTGGTCAGTGGTTTGGTCAAAGTTGTCGTACCACAAACCTACCGCGTGGAACGGTTGGGGTGTTTCACTGCAGATAATTTCGTCTACCTCGACTTGAACATCCTGGCAGGTTTCTGGCGCAGCAACGGGGACAGCCGCAATGATTTTTTTCGGGTCATGCTGTCGCAAGGCAACGGCAGCGGCGTGCATCGATGCCCCTGTGGCTAAACCGTCATCCACTAAAAGTACAGTGCGATCGCGCAATTCTAGGGGAGGAAGATTACCTCGGTAAGCCTTTTCCCGCCGTTCTAATTCTTTTTGCTCTTTCGCCGCCACTTGGTCAATCACTTGCTCCGATACCCGCAGCGATCGCACGACGTCCTGGTTTAAAATACGGGTTCCACCACTCGCGATCGCGCCCATTGCCAGTTCTTCTTGACCTGGTACACCCAGTTTGCGAACCAGCCAAACATCCAAAGGGGCATCAAGTCCTCTCGCCACTTCATAAGCCACAGGTACACCACCACGGGGTAATGCTAGGACAATCACATCGGGGCGGTTGGCATACTCTTTGAGGTCGCTGGCAAGTCTTTGACCTGCTTCTTTTCTATTTTTGAAACGCATAATTATCCCAAATTGTCAACAATTTCTAGACCACTAATTCAATCAGCGATAAAGTTTTCTCTGAACTCCCTCATCCTGCCTGATTCTTAATTAAAAGGGGGTTGAATCCTGAATAGACGGCTTAATTATTGGTTTAAGCTTCTATTAGCTTAGCTCGTTAGATGCAATAAATTCTTCAACCTACAGATAGATACCTGAACACCCCAAACCCTAGCTAATTTACTTCGCAAGATCCATTTCATTTAAGCAGATTTCTCTTGGCTGTTGCGATCGCGGTTTAAGCGGAATCTCGATCATGAATGTTGTTCCTTTCCCTGGAGTAGACAAACAACAGAGTTGCCCCTGGTGTTTCTCAACGATAATTTGGTAGCTAATGGATAAGCCCAAACCCGTACCACTGCCTACAGGTTTTGTCGTAAAAAACGGATCAAAAATTTGCGGTTGCACCTCCTCAGAGATGCCAATTCCGTTGTCAGTAATGCAGATCTTCACAATATCGGTCTGCTGGCTTCCATTTTTCGGGGGTCGTTTTCGGTTAGCACCAGCTACTTCGGTGCTGATCCTAATCACCCCCGGTGACGAGTGACTGTCTATGGCGTCGATAGCATTAGCTAGTATATTCATAAACACCTGATTCAATTGATTCGCATAACAGGTTACTTGGGGCAGTTGACCATACTCTTTAATCACCTGAATTTCCTGTCGATTTCCGGGCTTTTTGAGTCGATGCTGTAAAATGAACAGCGTGCTTTCTATCCCTTGATGAATATCCACCGACTTCAGTTCAGCTTCATCGAGTCGAGAAAAGTTTCTCAGGGAAAGAATAATCTGATGAATCCGTTCCGCCCCCTCTTGGATAGAATTGAGCAGTTTATGCCAATCTTCTCTGACAAACTGTAAGTCAATGGCTTCGGCTATCTCTTCAAGGGTTTCCGGGGGATTGGGATAAGTTTCTTGATAGCGATTAATTAGCTGAATCAAATCGTTAAAGTATTGACGACCAATAGTAATATTGCCAAAAATAAAAGAAACTGGATTATTAATTTCATGAGCAATTCCCGCGATCATTTGCCCCAGACTCGACATTTTTGCCGTTTGCACAAGCTGGGATTGGGTGCGTTTTAATTCTTCGAGAGTGCGTTGGAGTTGATGCGCTCTTTCTCGTTCTCGTGCTTCAGATTGTCGCAAAGCGGTTTCAGCTTTTTGGCGCTGGGTGATATCTAAAGCAGTTCCGAAGAGTTTAATTATCCGATACTGCTGATCAAAAATGGGTTCAATTCTCACCTCAAGATGCCGAACTGTCGTCCGATTTCTCGGTAAAATCTGAAACTCTAATTCGTAGCAGAGTCCTTGCTCAATGGCTTGCTTGATGGTTTCTTCAAATTGGGAACGATCATCGGGATGAATAAAGTCAAGGAGTTGTTGATAGGTTGGTTCTGTTTGATTTGGTTCCAGACCAAAAATGCGAAACAGTTCGGCTGACCAGATAATTTGACTGGTGAGAACATCAAATTCCCAATTACCAATGTGGGCAATTCGTTGAGCTTGAGCTAGATTTTCTTCCGAGAGGCGCAGTTTTTCTTCCGCCTGTTTGCGCGTGGTAATATCAATGCCAAAGGATTGAATTTCTAAAATATGTCCTTGTTCATCCAGAATCGGTTGATCAGTCCACTTAAACCAATGGAGTTTACCCTGATGAGAGATCATGATATGTTCGGAGGTTTCTGGACATTCATGGTTGACTAGGGATTTGACAAAATCTCTGATCTGGTCTTGAATAGAATCAGGCAGTAATTCTAAATATTTTGTGCCAATCAGTTGAGCTGAAGACTTGCCAAAAAAACGACAGTAAGACTGGTTGACAAAGGTGAGGGTGGTATCCGGTTTCCAGCGACAGACGAGGACTTGTTTCTGAAATTCTACCAGTTCTCGATACCGGATTTCGCTTAAGCGTAATGCTTCTTGTGCTTTTTGACGTTCTGTGATGTCACTGGCTGTACCCGTTACACCGACAACTTGACCTTGGTCATCCACCACTGCGATCGCGTTGAGCAATAATTGAATGGGTTCCCCGGCTTTGGTTAGATGGGTTGTTTCATATTGGAACACAGACTGTCCCTGAAGTAAACACTTAAAAAGATTAACATCCGGTTTCAGGCGTTCCGGTGACAAGAAATCGGTAAACGAACGTCCCAGCATTTCCTCTGGAGAATACCCATAAAGGCGTTGTACAATCGGATTAACAAAGGTGTAACACCCATACCGATCAACCGACCAAATCAAGTCTTGTGACGCTTCAACCAGATGGCGATATTTTTTTTCACTCTCACTCAGAGCAATTTCTGCATGGTGGCGTTCCTGAATTTCTTGTTGCAGTTGGATATTTTGTTGGGCTAGCTGCTGTTGTAACCGTTGTAGGCGTAATTGATTCTCAACCCGGGCTAATACTTCTTGCACTTGAAACGGTTTAGTAATGTAATCGACGCCACCGACTTCAAAGGCTTTCACCTTATCAAAGGTTTCATTCAAACCACTTAAAAAAATTACCGGAATGTTTTGGGTGATCACAGAGGCTTTCAACTGTTGACAAACTTGATAGCCGTCCATGTCTGGCATGACAATATCCAGTAAAATTAAATCGGGGGGACTGTTCGCAATAGATCTCAGCGCCAGTTTACCATTGGGTATAATCCTGATTTTGTACCCTTGCTTGGTTAACATCTCGGTTAAAAGGTGCAAATTATCCGGGGTATCATCAATCGCTAGTATTGTCCCTTTGTACAAAGGAATTGACTCCAGAGTCATCTTGTTCATCAGTAGTTGATTTGGTCAAAGCTAATAGCCGTTCAAACTGAAATTCATGAGCTAAAGTAGAGAGAGAATTGGCTAAGAACTCATCGCGATCGCGAATTTCCTCGATCAGGCTCAGCATCACATCAAAATCTCCTTCAATTGTGGCTTGATGGAACGAGGTTTGCCAATCCCTGGGTAAATCAGCCATATCCTTTGGCGTCAAGATAATGGTTACCGGGGAGGCAGGCACCTTGGGTAGCACCTCAGACAGCTCAAAATTAACTTCATTGTACGGAATATGAGTGGACTGAGTTTTGGTTAATTCCAACAAGTTTTCCAACAGTTCGAGCAAATGCTTACCAGCACTAGAGATGATACCTAAATTTTTCTGATCTTCGGGGGAGAGGGATTTTGAACGGTGCATCAGTTGAGAAAAACCGAGAATCGCGTGGAGTGGTGTTCTAAATTCATGGTTTAAATTGGCTAAGAAGGCACGTTTAACTTGGTTAGCGGCGGTGGCTTCGTCTTTGGCTTGTTGCAGTTGTGCTTCTAACTTGCCATATTGGCAGAGTTTTTGCTGCAATTGCTCATTGAGTTGACTTAACTCCTGGGTTCGCTCATCCACTTGTTTACGCAGAAGTTCAATCGTAGCATACAGTTCTAGGGGGTTTAGCGCTTCTATGATTGTACTTTGGGTGATGATTCCTGCTAGTATTCCGGCTTCGTCTACAACCACTAAACGGCGAATTTTGTGGCATTTCATTATTTCATTCGCCAGCATCATTGAATCACTAATTTTAATCGGGATTAGGGGATTACTCATCATTGTTTTCGCCGGAGTATTAGCGAAATCAATCCCCATTTTATTAAACTGAATAATATCCCGTTCTGTAATAATTCCTACGGGAACAATATCCGCTTCGTTTTGAGTTTCAGTAATCACGATGCAGCTTTTATGATGGGTAACCATTTGCTGGGTAATTTCGAGTAATGACGCTGTGGATTCATTCTGAATCACCTGAGAAGTCATGACATCCCCCACTTGTTTGAACTTCAATAAGTCAGTCGGTTGAACAACCTCTCGAATGGTTTTAGGCGTAATTACTCCAATAATTTTGCTCTGTTGATCGATTACAGGCAAATGACGAATATGATGCTGGCGTAGCAGGGAAATAATCGAAAAAACGCCTTGATCTTGGTCAACGGAAACGGTAACCGGATCAGGAGTCATCACGGCTTGAATCCTTAAGTTTTCCAGGGGTATCTGCTGGGCAGCGATGCGGACAAAATCCCGTTCCGTGAAAATACCCACTAACCGTTTTCTTTTGACGACTAAGGCATAACTCCTCTGAAGTTCATTGAGCGAATTAATAACGTCCGTTACCCGCGTCTGGGGAGTAACTATCAGGGGATTGCGATCAATAGCTTGTGATTGGGATAGTTGTTTTAAAAGGGGACTGCTGGATGACATTTTTTGCATTTATTTTTTATTGAGGGGTAAGGATTCAGGGAACAGCGATCTTTTTCCCTTCCCCCTTCCCTTTCCATTAACTCATAATTTATCAGTTATAGTTGACCAAGGTTCGGTTAAATCGAGTAATCGTTCAAACTGGAAATTCTTAGCCAAGTGAGCAAGAGTATGGGCTAGAGTATTATCCTGAGCCTGGATTTGATCAATCAAGCTTAACATCTGCTCAAAATCTCCCTCAAGGGTAGCTTGGTGCAACGATGCTAACCAATCAATAGGCAGGATAGCCAAATCATCAGATGTTAAGACAACTGTCTCCGTTTGCCCGGTATTTTGTTCCGGCTCGTCACAGATAAAATTGACTTTCAGATGTTGGCGTATGGCGGCAAACAAATCCGATTCGTGAAACGGTTTGGCAATGAAATCTGTGCAACCCACCTCTAAGGCTTTTAACCGTTCTTCTTCTATTACACTAGCACTTAGGGCAATGATTATTGGGGAACAGACGCGCCATGGCGCGTCTCTACACTGTCGGATTTGTTGGGTAACAGCGTAGCCATCCATTCCCGGCATCCGCAAATCCATTAAAATTAAATGAGGTTGCCAATTATGCCAAATATCAATCGCCTCTTTACCATTACTAGCCTCTTGGAGTTCAAAGCCCAAGGGATTCAGCAATTGGATCAATAGTTGACGGTTTTCCACTTGATCATCCACAATCAAAATTCGATAGTGGGGTTGATTTGGTGTAAGGGCAATGACGCGACAGGGAGTCGTTTGGGCTGTGCTGGGAGTGACATCGATTACCTGGGCTTGAATATCAAATGTAAAGGTTGTACCCAGTTTAACTTGACTTTTAACCGTGATTTCTCCGCCCATAAGTTGAATAAACTTGCGCGTAATCGGCAGCCCTAAACCTGTTCCGTTCTGGGATTGAACTCCACTTTGGCTTTGCACAAAGGCTTCAAAGATACTCTCTAATTCATCAGCCGCAATACCGCATCCGGTATCTTTGATTTCAAAATGAAGGGTTATTTTTCTGTCTAAACTGTTCTCATTTTCTTCTACCTCTCTTCGGTCATTTCTCCTTTGTGAGGCAACATTCACAACCACACTTCCTGCTGAAGTAAATTTAATCGCATTACTCAAAAGATTAATTAAGACTTGGCGTAACTTAATCTCATCGGTTTGGATGGTGTGGGGAACATCAGCCGCACAGTTAAAACCCAATTGTAAGCCGTTTTCATCTGCCTTGAGTCGAAACATATCTTCAACTTCACGCAACAGATGATGCAAGTTAAATGTGGTTTCATTCAGGGTAATGCGTCCCGCTTCAATTTTAGATAAATCTAAAACCTGGTTAATTAGTGTCAGTAAATGTTCTCCACTATTGTGAATAATCCGTAGATTGTTTTGGTACTGGCGGGGAAGGGTGACACTATTACTCATCAGTTGAGCAAACCCCAAAATGGCGTTGAGGGGACTTCGCAATTCATGACTCATATTTGCCAGGAATGTGCTTTTTGCCCGGTTAGCTGCATCGGCGGCTTCTTTTGCCTCTTGTAAGGCGATTTCAGCTAATTTGCGTTCGGTGATATCAGTATTCGTACCAACCATGCGTATACCCTTTCCTTGGGCATCTCGGATGGCTTGTCCCCGCACAATAATCCAACGAATTGAGCCATCTTTGTGCAGCATTCGATGTTCAACTCGGTACTCTGGAGAAACTCCCGCTAAATGTGCATCGGCGGCGGCGAGGACAACCGACTGATCATCAGGATGAATATAGGTTGTCCAATGGTTCAAATCATTGGCAATTTCTGCCTCGGTGTAACCGAGAATTGCCTTAATTGTGGGGTCGATATAAAATTCATTGGTCTGTAGATTCCATTCCCAAACTCCTACCTTTGCCGCACGAGTTGCTAACTCATAGCGCTGTTCACTCTCTTGTAATGCGGCTTCTATCTGTTGGCGTTCGGTGATGTCTGTGGCGGTACCCAAAAGTTGGGTAACCATACCGTCAGCGGTTCTCGCAAAGGGGGTTTCTCGACCCAAAAGCGTGTGCCATTCTCCATTAGCATCTCTTACTCGGTACTCGATTTCAAAGATTTCTCCATCGGCGGCATTTTGAATTTGTTGGAAATAGGCGGGTAATCGGGCTAAATCCTCTGGATGGATGAGGGTGGGTAGAATGTTTTTACCCATGGCGTAAATTTGTTCTGCAGTATACCCTAAAAACGCTGCCATTTCTCGGTTGGTATAGACATTACGTTGTTCAGTTAAATCGAAAATATATAAAAGATTAGGAGAGGCTTCGGCAATACGTTGAACAAAATGCTGACTTTCTCGTAGTGCAGCTTCGGCTTGCTTGCGTTCAGTAATGTCGCGAACAATACAAATTCTTTCTCCTCCGGGTAATAACGTGATCGAGACTTCATGGGGAAATGTGCTACCGTCACGGCGTAACCCTTGGGCTTCGGTGCGACAATATCCCTGCTGCGATAATAATGGTAAAGAATCTTCTAGCAGTCGTTGATATTCCCTAGTCTCGTACAGCGCCTGCCAATTTTGACCGAGGAGTTGAGCAGCGTTATCATAGCCAAAGATTTGGGCGTGCGCCTGGTTAAGAGAGACATACTCCCCCTGCTGATTCAAAATCCCAATCCCATCGGTAGCGGCTGTCATCGCGGCGGCTTGCAACTGTAAAGTTTTCTCAACCTGTTTGCGATCGCTAATATTAAAGCTAGTACCAATCAGTCGATAGATTCGCCAGTTGCTGTCTCGCAGAGGGGTTAAATTAGTAATCCACCAGGTTTTTTGTCCCTGAATCTGCCGACATTCTTCATAGGTAATCTGTTCTCCCGCTTCAACACAGGCATGATACCGTTCAGACACCGCCTGTGCTACTTCTGGAGTGAAGGCTTCTTGGGGAGTCTTACCGCTTATTTGTGAGGAGAGAAGACCTGACATCCGTTCATGGGCTGGGTTAATGCTAACATAGCGAAATTCACCCAATTCTTGAACATCAACGATAAAGACAGCCGCTTCAATTCCGTCGTAGATACTGCGTAAAAACGCTTCTCGTTCTCTCAGGGATTTCTCTGCTTGTTTGCGTTCGGTGATATCAATTGCCGTACCAATCACCTGCTTAACGGTGCCATTTGGAGTTCTAGCGAATACAGTCTCCCGCCCCCATAGAGTATGCCATTTCCCTTGGGCATCCTGCATCCGATACTCTAACTCGAAAATTTCCCCATCCGCCGCATTCGCTAACTTTTGCCATTTTTCTGAGACGATAGTGAAGTCATCGGGGTGCAGTAGGTTGGAGATAAAATTCTCTCTCATGGCTTGAATTTGTGCGGGTGTATAACCCAAAATGGTAGCAATTTCTTGATTGCTGTAGATATTGCGATTTTCGATCAGATCATAAATATATAAGCAATAGGGTGAAGCCGCCGCAATCTGTTCGATAAAATGTTTACTTTGGCGCAGTTGTTCCTCCGCTTGTTTTTGAGTGCTAATATCAATACTCACACCCACATAGCCGATGGGATTTCCTTGGTGATCTCGAATTAGGGTATTGGTAGCATAAACCGGGAAGGTGCTACCGTCTTGGCATTTAACCGTGAATTCCCCCTCCCAATAACCATTTTCTTGAACACCCGCTAAAATTTCCTGCGCCAGGGATTGATCTTGGGGAAGTACGGTAACATCAAGAATGGATTGACCGAGTATGGTTTCTGGGTTGAGTTGATATAAACCCTGGGCAAATTGATTGGTGTAGATAATGGTTCCGGCTAAATCTGTGGCAATGACAGCGTTACTGACTTGATCCAGTAGAGAGGCTTGCAAGGCAATTTGTGCCTCAGCTTGCTTACGTTGACTAATGTCTCGGATAATAAATAGGGCTTCATTGTCCCCAGTTACCACAACCCGCACTTCTTCATAGTGCTGCTTACCATTGCTCCAATGATGCTGTTCATAAATTTGGGTTTCTTCCCTTAGCAACGCCTGATGTAGATGGTAAAGACAGGTTTGGGCTATGTCTGATGGTAGACAGTCGTGGATGCTGCTGCCAATGCGATCGCAGGTTGGGTAAATTAAGTCTAGTCTATCCCCAGGAGCGATATAATCGGTGATCATCCCCTCAGCGTTGAGCCGAAACATTAAATCAGGAATCGCATCGATAATCGCTTGATTTCTGGCTTCACTTTGGCGTAAGGCGATGTCTACCCGTTGGCGATCAATGGCTGTGGCTAGGATATGGGCAATTCCTTGGAGAAAGTGAACATCATCCTGATTAAATTGGCGGGGTTTTGAGGTATATACGCCCAAAACTCCAAAGGGTTGAGCGCGATCGGGAATAATCACACTAATACCGCTAATTATCCCCTGATCCTGCAACAGGTGTGAACCCTTAAACCGAGTCTCTGTGCGTAAATCTTCAAAAATAACGGGTTCATTGTGGGGTAGAATATAGCCTTCTGTGCTAATTGTGACGTGACTAACTAATTCCCCTTGCCAGCCTACCGCAGCTTTTAGGAATAATGTTTCCCCATCGGGTAAAAGTTGTAACACTTTGGCATAGTTTACCTCCAAGGTTTGAGCCAGCAGAGTTACGGCTTGATCCATTAGCTGAGAGACATCGGTTTCCACTAATGCAGTTTGTCCAAATTGAGCAATTGCGGCTTGTTGGCGGGCGTGGATTTTCAGGGTTGCTTCGGCTTGTTTGCGATCGCGACTAGACGGAGCAATCCTCTGTGCCGCAACTTGTGGTTCTAAACTCTGATTATAATCGGCTAAAACCCGCTCAGCCTGCTGACGTTGAGAGATATCCGCAAACGCCGCGATCGCATGAGTCAGATTTCCCTGACGATCATAGATTGGGGCGCCCCAGGCTTCTAGGGGAATGGTGCGATCGCGGCGACAGATTTCCATATCATCAACTCGTACCCGTCTCCCTTGTAAGGCTTGCCATAAGGGATGGCGATTCTGGGGATAAAATTGATCAGTTCCCGCCTGATAAACCCGATAGGTTTCCATTAATTGATCCGCCGCCATTGATTCAACCATTCCTTGACCGAAAACTTGCTCCCCGAATTTATTCATATAGTAAAGTTTACCATCAGCCTCTGACACAAAAATACCCATAGGTACAGCATCAAGAAGCTGTTTGAGGCGATGTTCACTCTCTTGGAGTTGGGTAATTAATACGGCTTGGTTTAATCCCTGATTCATTTGATCCAGTTGTGCTGTTTTTTGAGTCAATTATTCGTCTTGATGATACCGTCGCCGGGCTTCTTTCACCCTTAGGTGTAAGTCGATGCTTTGCCAAGGTTTATGGATATAACGATATAAGTTTACCGAGTTAATCCCATAACCACTCCCGCCCAATCAGCTTGTCTGGTGAGCATAGTTTTCAGGGTAGCGGGAGAACGTTGATAGATGCACGTCAGCTCTCATCCCTGGCATCAGGTAGTCAGCCATAACGACGGCTACGTCACCACCATCCTCTAGAATATCAGCAAAAACCGTTAATGCTTCTGCCCAACTTGCCGTCACTTCAATGGAGGCATTTTTCCCGAAAGCCGCTTAGAGTAAGGATTTTGCCATTTCTTATTGACATTAAGGTTTAAATGCCGAACCGCTTAATCCTACTTTTCCTTTTCTTTTTTATTTAAGCCCATTTTTCTGGCTAAATCATTGTAGGCTTTCAACGCTTTAGCCCCCGGATTACCTGACTTTTTTGTCGCGGAAGATTTGGGTGACTTGCCTGAATTTTCTGCGGCTTTTTTCAATGTTTCTGTCCGAGGAATTCCTTGTTTTGCCCGCGCTTCTTCAGTGAGTTGAATTGCATGTTTATCGGGAACGATTTCTGCCCCAAATTTTCTCGCATAAACTTGAGTAAATTCTGCCCCCAGAAAAAGAATTTGGGCTGAATAATAAACCCAAGCCAGAAAAACCACTAACGAACCCGCTGCACCATAGGTTGAGGCAAAACCACCCCGCCCTAAATACATACCGATTAAAGAGTTACCAATTGTGAAAAGTATGGCGGTGATAATCGCCCCAATCCAGACATCACTCCAACTAATTTTAACATCCGGAAGAAACTTGTACATCATCGCAAATAGCAGCGTGATTACGCTCAGAGAAAGCCCCCAGTTTAAAAGTGACCAAAGAAATTCCATTCCCAAGAGTAAATCACTGGCATAATTAATCACCGCCGATAAGACGGCACTGATAATCAAGGAAACTAAGAGTAAAAAGCCAACCCCCAGCACAATAGAAAAGGACAATAACCGTTTCTGTAAAAAGCCTTTAACTGGACGTCCCGGTTTAGGTTGTACTCCCCAAACTGTATTCAAGGCATCTTGCAGTTGGGCGAAGACTCCCGATGCACCAAAAAGCAGAACAATAATACTGATAATTGAGGCAATATTGCTAATATTGGGTTGATTAGCATTTTCAATTGCCGTTTCAATCACCTTAGCCCCCTCAGTACCAACCAACCCTTGAATTTGCTGGACAATTTCCCCCCGCGCCGCTTCCGGACCAAAAATAGAACCTGCGATCGCGATCGCGATAATTAACAGCGGTGCTAAGGAAAACACTGTGTAATAGGCTAAGGCGGCGGCTAAACGTGACGCTTTATCCTCTTGCCATTCTTGAATCGTTTCCTGAAATAGTTCTCTAATAATCTTAAAATTCATCACCATGACTCCATCACTGATAGGCATCAGCACATCAACTGGCTAAACCGTACAATTCTTATAAAATCTTCAGGCTTCCACCTACAACCCCCTAAAGACAGAAGTTAGACCATCAGTTAGTAGCGTGGGGTAGTTGAATTGATAGTCCTGGAGTTGTTAAATCGTCATTGGGTGAAACCCAAAGTAAACGGCTTGCCTGATCCCATTTTATTTCACAACTGATTTAGACACACTCAATCCTGTTGCTTTTGAGGCTTAAATTGGTATTTAATAGAGGTTTATTCAGTTTAAGAATATACAATAAACTCGAAAAAGAAAATATATGACGCATTTTGGTATCATCTGCCCCGCTGCACCCAGCCATCTCAACCTGATGTTTAACGTGGGAAACGAACTGAAACAGCGCGGTCATCAGCTCACCCTCTGTGGTTCCATCGAGGTTCAATCTCAGACAGTAGCCAGGGGTTTGGAATTTAGAGCGATTGGTCAGTCCGAGTTTCCCGCCGGAGCAATGGCTCAATATTTGTCTGGGTTAGGGAAAAGGAGTGGACTCAGCGCCAGGAGATATGTTAGTCGTCTAATGTCACGATGGGTAGATGTATTACTACGAGACGCCCCAGAAGCCTGCAAGGACGTTGGTGTAGAAATCCTTCTGGTCGATAATACCTCCTTTGAAGGTGGAACAGTCGCTGAGTATCTTGACATTCCCTTTGTTACCTTGTGTAGTGGTTTAGTGACCCATCAACATCCAAGTATTCCGCCGTGGAATACACCTTGGCGCTATAGCCCGACGTGGTGGGGAAATTGGCGTAACCAAGCAGGGTATAGGGTACTCAATTCCATCGATAAACCCATTTGGGATGTCGTGGAAAACTATCGCCAAGGGTGGAAATTGCCCCCCTTGGCAACCCGCAATGATGCCTACTCTAAACTGGCTCAAATCAGTCATCAACCCGCTGAGTTTGAGTTTCCGCGAACAGATTTACCCGACTATTTCCATTTCACCGGACCTTTCCATAACCCCGCTAATCGGAAACCCCTTTCGTTTCCTTATGAAAAATTAACGGGACAACCGTTGATTTATGCCTCTATGGGGACGATACAAAATAAGCGAATTGAAGTGTTTCAAACCATTGCCTCTGCCTGTGAGGGATTGGATGTACAATTAGTGGTATCTTTGGCAGGTTCTATGCCGCCCGAATCACTACCCCAATTACCTGGGAATCCGATTGTGGTTAGTTTTGCCCCTCAATTGCAACTCCTCGAAAAAGCAACCCTCACCATTACCCATGCCGGATTGCATACGACATTAGAATCGTTGAGTTATGGAGTCCCCATGGTAGCAATTCCGGTAACCAATGACCAGCCTGGTGTAGCTGCACGTATTGCTTGGACAGGGACTGGGGAAGTGATACCCCTGAAGAAATTGAGGGTTTCTCGATTGCGAAATGCCATAAAAAAAGTGCTAACGCAAGAGTCTTATAAACAGAATGCTTTAAATCTACAGGCGCTCATGCGTCAATCCGGTGGCGTCAAACGAGCCGCCGATATTATCGAAGAGGCAGTATTGACGAAAAAACCTGTAAGTAGGTAGACACATACAAGGTAATGGTGGAGATCGTCATTATTTGTCATTCGTCAGATTTTTCAGTTAACCGTCCAAACGACTCCAGGACGCGGTATGCTGAAAAACTGATAGTGTCATGCTTGCCTTATGCCTGTGCTGAACTCTGCCACAGCAATATCCAATTTTCCCCTAACGGCTGTCGTGGGTCAAGAAGCGATTAAATTAGCGCTCCTGTTGGCGGCGGTTGACCCCGGATTAGGAGGAGTTGCGATCGCGGGACGACGGGGAACGGCGAAATCCGTGATGGCACGGGCTCTCCACGCCCTCCTTCCCCCCATTGAAGTGGTGAAGGGTTCCCTGTCTAATTGCCATGCCGATTATCCTCAAGAATGGGATGATCAGCTTTTAGCCCAAGGAATTGAACCCGCCACTGTTGAGACAGAAATTATCCCCGCACCGTTTGTACAAATTCCCCTGGGAACCACCGAAGATCGCCTCTTAGGTTCGGTGGATGTGGAGAAATCGATGCAACAAGGCGAACCTGTTTTTCAACCTGGACTTTTAGCCCAAGCACATCGGGGTATTTTATATATTGATGAAATCAACCTCCTCGATGACCAAATCGCCAACCAACTCTTAAGCGTTCTCACCGAAGGGCGCAACCAAATCGAACGGGAGGGGATTAGTTTTCAGCATCCCTGCAAACCCCTATTAATCGCCACCTACAACCCAGACGAAGGACCCCTGCGGGAGCATTTACTCGATAGAATTGCGATTACCCTATCCGCCGATGGAGTGCTGGCACTGGATCAGCGGGTGCAAGCCGTCGAAGGCGCGATCGCATACACAACCTCACCCCAAGCCTTTATCGAGCAGTATCACGAAGACATAGATAACCTGAAAACCGATATTATTCTGGCACGGGAATGGCTCAAAGAGGTACAAATTACTCATGACCAAATTGCTTATCTCGTCGAAGAAGCCCTGCGGGGTGGCGTCCAAGGACATCGGGCGGAACTGTTTGCCGTGCGTGTTGCCAAAGCCTCAGCCGCCCTAGATGGGCGTCAGACGGTTAGTGCTGACGATTTGAAACGCGCCGTGGAATTGGTGATTGTCCCCCGTTCTACCATCGTCCAGACCCCACCAGAAGAACCCCCACCGCCACCTCCACCCCCACCGCCTCAGAATGAGTCTTCCCAAGACCAAGACGAACCGGAGGATAAGGAAGAACAAGAGGAGCAAGAGGAACCGGAACAAGAACAAGAACCTCCCAGCGTCCCCGAAGAATTCATCTTTGATACCGAGGGAGTCGTTCTCGATCCCAGCGTCCTCTACTTCGCTCAAATGGCGCAGCGGCAAGGAAAATCGGGAACCCGCAGTATTATTTTCTCGGATGATCGTGGGCGATATGTCAAGCCCATGTTACCCAAAGGTGCGGTTAAACGCATCGCCGTTGATGCCACATTACGGGCGGCTGCACCCTATCAGAAAGGACGCCGGGAACGCCAGCCGAACCGTAAGGTTATCGTAGAGTCGGGAGATTTGCGCTCTAAACGCCTAGCCCGTAAAGCCGGGGCTTTGGTGGTATTTGTGGTGGATGCATCGGGTTCAATGGCACTCAACCGAATGCAGTCGGCTAAGGGTGCAGTGATGCAACTTCTGACTGAAGCCTATCAAAACCGCGACCAAGTTTCCCTAATTCCCTTTCGCGGCGAACAAGCGGAGGTGTTGTTACCCCCCACCCGTTCCATTGCTTTGGCGCGGGGGCGGTTAGATCGGTTACCTTGTGGTGGCGGTTCCCCGTTGGCACATGGGTTAACCCAGGCGGTGCGTGTGGGGGTGAATGCCAAAATGTCGGGAGATATCGGTCAGGTGGTGATTGTGGCAATTACCGATGGACGAGGGAATATTTCCTTAGCCCGTTCTTTGGGTGAACCGATAGCCGAGGGCGAAAAGCCGGATATTAAGGGGGAACTGTTGGATATTGCGGCAAGAATTCGGGCAATGGGAATTCAGTTATTGGTGATTGATACGGAAAATAAGTTTGTGTCTACGGGGTTTGCTAAGGAATTAGCGAAGCAGGCGGGTGGGAAATATTACCATTTACCCAAAGCCACGGATAAAGCTATTGCGGCGATGACGAGGAGTGCGATCGCAGATATGAAATCCGGGTAATATCATGTCCGGTTGAATACCCATAATTACGGTGAGGGGGAGATGGGGAGAAGTTTTTATTATGGGTGATGGGTCCGGACATCATATAATTGTGCGATCGGAGCATCATCATGTAGGGGCTCTTTCATTGCCGTGCCCTTACCCCATATTACCGTTGCTGCATCACCTCCCAAGACATTCATTCAGCCTATAGGCAAGGGTGTCAGAAGATTGAGAAGTGCGCTAACCCCACACCCGACACAAATTCAACACAAAACCCGGTAAGACTTCCTCACCGGATAACTCAGCCGGATTTGATAATATTTCTACGTTTAAACCGACTCGATAAACTTCTACTGTTCTATTTTGTGGATCGATTAACCAACCCAATTTAGCCCCATTGTCCATATACTCCTGCATTTTCTCTTGCAGCGACTTCAGAGTATCCGAGTGCGATCGTAACTCCACCACAAAATCCGGGCAAATATTGGCAAAGGTTCCCTTTTGTTCATCAGTCAGTGCATCCCAACTTTCTTGACTAATCCAACAAGCATCCGGGGCACGAGTAGCACCATTGGGTAAAATGAAAGCCGTTGAGGAATCAAACGCCTCGCCCGGTTCATCTGCATTTCGCCACCATATATACAACTCTCCAGAAATACTCCAATTCCGTTTGCCAGTTCGCCAACCTGTGGGTGGATTCACAATTAATTCTCCTTTTGCCGTTCTCTCCAGGTGTAATTCTCTATTGCACTCGGCTAGGGCTGTAAACTGTTCTGGAGTGACATATAGCTTCATGGTTTTTGGTAACTCAAGTAACAGAGTTTCGGTTTCCGGTTTTCCTGGTGTTTGTAACATTTTGACCTTTCCTGTCATAGAGATTAGCGATCTAGGCGGTTAAAAACCTGGTTTCTGATTGAAAACGCAATCATTTATATTATCTATTTGTGTTGGTGCGTTACGCGGGGAACACAATTCACTGGAGTTTCCCCTAAATTATTGCCCCGCTAACGCACGATGGCGGACTTACACAGCTAAAATTGTGGAATAGATTTGACTTTTAAACCGGGCGCACGCCATGCGCCCCTACAATGCTAATCCACCAATTAAGGTGTGCCACGCTACTACTTGCTACTTGGGCGACTCTTTCCGCATCACCGGAACCAAGACATTCAGCAATCGTGCGATCGCACCAATTAATACAGCGATCGCTCAGGGCTGTTTCCCTCTCGCATCCAGGTAGCAGGATGTTCCATGGGAGTTTGAGACGGTGTTACAAGTTCAATGGGTTGAATCGTCTGTAGTTATGCATCCTGTAGGGGCTCTTTCATTGCCGTGCCCTTACCCCAAGACTTACCTGGTTCATTGTGCCGATGCCGATTTCTCAGTTTCCTGCCCCTCTGGCTTTTGCAGACTTTCCGAGGCTTCTTGAATCTGCTTCAGATGAATTGTATTCACCTGATTAATAAAATTTTCAATTGCCTGTTTCAGCTTTTTCTGACGTTGGACTTGATCGTCTAAATCATAGCAACGATAAGCTTGGGTGACTCCCAATATGAATTTTTCCCGTTCTGCTTCTAACAATTCAACGGCTGTATTGGCAGAAATCCAATTTTCTTGAAAAGGAAACGAAGTCACCACACTGGCAACAATAGAAGCGATCGCTGGAAAGATAACAGGTAACCACTTAAACCAAGCGACGCCAATATCTAACTTATCAACCAAAACCAGAATGGGTGTAATCCCGGAAAAGACAATCGTTGCCATTTGGAATGTATAGTATATATTTCTCGAAGTTTGGCGGCTTTGTTTATAGTCCTCAATCAGTTCTTGGCAATACTGCAACGCATTTTCTCGGGCTACCGTTATAGGATTGCTACCCGGTTGTAGCTGTTCATCAACAAGATATTGATAAATTTCCGCTCGTTTGGCAACATCAAGCTGGATTTGACGAATCGCCTCTTTCGCTAACTGCTTATCGATCAAAACCAGGAATACCAAAATCGAAACTAAGACAGCTATCCAAATAACTATAATGGCTTTATCTTGAACAACAAAGTTAATGATACTTGTACAAATCAAAGCCGCCAGGAATAGGTATTGTCCAATCTTGATCCAGGGAATCGGTAACCGGGATAAGGGTGAACCCTTTTCTCCTGCCTGAGACAGGTCAGATGGATTAGTATTGTCGAGAGTTGTCATAATCTTGGAGTTGAAGCTCGTACATAGTTTTATGTATATATTATTTCACGCCAGTATCAACGCAGTCAACCCCAAAAAACACCGTAGGGGCACCATCCTTGCGCCCATCAAACCTGCTTGCTGCCAAATTTGAAACAGCCGCTCAAAATCTTTCAACTCATCGTTGATAGTAGGACTTGAAGAACTCGGTTGACAATTAATTCTGGAATCTTTTGTCAAGATGTAAAATATAGTTTAAACTTAACCCAATCCCAGCGATGAATTAATTCGCGACTGCGGACACACAGACTTCCAAAAGTCCAGAAGCTGAGAAATATTTACAAAATGAAATATTTCTTAATTATTTTGTGCGAATACTTAATGAAGTTAAAATATCCCAGCTTGTAAAAACTAATACAGCTTATTCTGTTATTCTTTGGATTATTTTAAGGGAGGGAGTCACCCAAATTTTAAAGAAATTAAAAAAAAGTTAGACTCCCCTCAATTGCTAAATTTTTGTTAGATAATAGAAGAGTATCCGGAAGCAGACGGGAAGGTTAAAAAACCGTTAACACATCCCGGAGACGACCGTCAGCCATGGAGTGTGGGGGTTGAATGCCGACTTCTATACCTCAGAAAAAAACAACATTGACGTTGTTAAAAGAAGGACTCAATTGGATAACTTATGCCAATTCGATTTCAAAGAAAATTGCCGTTTTGTAGTGGAACAGACGAAATTAATAGGGAATTTGCAATAGACAAGGAATTAAGTTGAAGTTTAGCGCTCCAAAAAAGATTACCTAAAAACCATAAAGGTTTGTGACTATGACTAAACGAACGATTGCAACTCTAGACGGAAACGAAGCGGTGGCTCGCGTTGCCTACCCACTCAATGAAGTGATCGCCATTTATCCGATCACCCCCGCTTCACCCATGGGAGAATGGGCAGATGCTTGGTCGTCAGAAGGTCGCAAGAACATCTGGGGTACCGTTCCCTCAATCATTGAAATGCAGAGTGAAGCCGGAGCGGCAGGTACAGTCCATGGCGCGTTGCAGGCAGGGTCATTGACCAGCACATTCACAGCCTCTCAAGGGTTGCTGTTAATGCTGCCCAACCTCTACAAAATCGCTGGGGAAATGACCTCAGCCGTGATTCATGTCGCCGCGCGATCGCTAGCCGCCCAAGCCCTGTCCATTTTTGGGGATCACCAAGACGTGATGGCGTGCCGTGCCACAGGCTTTGGTCTTCTGGCATCAGGCTCAGTCCAAGAGGCACATGACCTGGCCTTAATTACCCACGCCGCCACCCTAGAATCCCGCATTCCCTTTATCCATTTCTTTGACGGCTTCCGCACCTCCCACGAAGTTCAGAAAATCGAACTACTAGGGGACGATGATCTGCGGGAAATGATCAACGATGAACGGGTGATGGAACACCGGGCGCGGGGTCTAACCCCCGATCGCCCTGTCCTGCGAGGCACCGCCCAAAACCCAGACGTCTATTTCCAAGCACGGGAAACCGTTAATACCTACTACGATGCCTGCCCGGAAATTGTCCAGAAAACCATGGACAAATTTGCCGAACTCACCGGACGCAAGTATGAACTATTCCAATATTACGGTGCCCCCGATGCCGAACGAGTGATTATCATCATGGGTTCTGGCGCAGAAACCGCCCATGACACCGTAGATTACCTGAACAAACAGGGTGAAAAAGTAGGACTGATCAAAGTGCGGCTGTATCGTCCCTTTGATATGAAGCGCTTAGTCGCCGCACTACCAACTACGACTAAGAATATCGCCGTCCTAGACCGCACCAAAGAACCCGGCGCTGGTGGCGAACCCCTGTATCTAGATGTCGTTACAGCCCTTCAGGAAGCCTGGGAAGCTGAGAGTCCGAAACCCAGGGTTGTAGGTGGACGCTATGGCTTATCCTCCAAAGAATTTAGCCCAGCGATGGTGAAGGCTATCTTAGAGAACCTAGCCGCTGACCAACCGAAGAACCACTTTACCATTGGCATTAACGATGACGTAACCCACACCAGCCTCTCCTATGATCCCAGCTTCTCCACTGAACCCGAAAGCGTGGTGCGCTGTGTGTTCTATGGCTTAGGGTCAGACGGTACCGTGGGCGCAAACAAGAACTCGATCAAGATTATTGGTGAAGAAACCGACAACTACGCCCAAGGCTACTTCGTTTACGACTCCAAGAAATCCGGCGCCGTCACCGTTTCTCACCTACGCTTTGGTCCAGAACCGATTCGTTCAACCTACCAGATTAGCCAAGCCAACTTCGTCGCCTGTCACCAATGGCTGTTCCTAGAAAAACTCAACGTCCTGAGTATCGCCGCCCCAGGTGCTACCTTCCTGCTGAATAGTCCCTTTAGTGCGGATGAAGTTTGGGGTCTACTGCCCCGCCCGGTGCAAGAGGAAATTGTCAACAAGAAGTTGAAGTTCTATGTCATTGACGCCAATGAGGTATCGGTTAACAGTGGCATGGGACGGCGGATTAACACCGTGATGCAAGTCTGCTTCTTTGAACTGGCGAATATCTTACCCAAAGAAGAAGCGATCGCCAAAATTAAACAGTACATTGAAAAGACTTACGGCAAAAAGGGTGCAGAAGTTGTCCGCATGAATATTGAGGCAGTGGACAACACCTTAGCGCATCTGTATGAAGTGCAAGTACCAGACACCTTTGACAGCACTGTGGACATGCGTCCCCCAGTTCCCGACACCGCCCCAGCCTTTGTCCGGGATGTCTTAGGTCAGATGATGGCGCGGGGTGGGGATAATCTGCCAGTGAGTGCCTTGCCCGTAGATGGCACATTCCCCACTGGCACGACAAAATGGGAAAAACGGAATATAACCCTAGAAGTTCCCGTGTGGGACCCCGATGTCTGCGTCCAGTGTGGTAAGTGTGTCATGGTTTGCCCCCATGCGGTAATCCGAGGCAAATCCTATGACCCGCAGGTGTTAGAAAACGCCCCCGCTTCCCTTAAGTCCACGGATACACGGGATAAAGAGTATGCGGGACAGAAATTCACCATTCAGGTGGCGGTAGAAGACTGCACCGGTTGCGGAATTTGTGTAGATGTTTGTCCGGCGAAGAACAAGTCTCAGCCCAAGCTGAAGGCGATTAACATGGAATCCCAGTTACCCCTGCGGGAACAGGAACAGGCAAATTGGGACTTCTTCTTAGATATTCCCAATCCCGATCGCCGTTCTTTAAATTTAGACCGCATCCGCCAGCAGCAATGGCAAGAACCCCTATTTGAGTTCTCCGGTGCTTGTGCAGGTTGTGGGGAAACCCCCTATCTGAAACTGGTGACTCAGTTATATGGCGATCGCATGTTGGTGGCAAATGCCACAGGCTGTTCCTCAATTTACGGTGGAAACCTACCCACCACACCTTGGTCACAAAACGCTGAAGGGCGCGGACCTGCTTGGTCGAATAGCTTATTTGAAGATAACGCCGAATTTGGTATCGGCTTCCGCGTTTCCGTTGACAAACACGCCCAATTTGCCGCTGAGTTACTGCAACGTTTAGCCGGTGAAATTGGCGATAACTTAGTTAGTGGCATTCTCAACGCGGAACAGAAATCTGAAGCCGATATTTGGGAACAACGGGAACGGGTGGCTCAACTCAAGCAGAAACTGCAACAGATGAACTCTTCTGAAGCCAAGCAGTTATTGAGTTTAGCCGATTACCTGGTCAAGAAGAGTGTCTGGATTATCGGCGGTGACGGCTGGGCGTATGATATTGGTTACGGTGGTTTAGACCATGTGATTGCTAGTGGTCGCAATGTGAATATCCTGGTTTTGGATACTGAGGTTTATTCCAATACCGGGGGTCAGGCGTCCAAAGCCACCCCACGGGGGGCGGTGGCGAAATTTGCTGCAGGTGGTAAACCGTCAGCTAAGAAAGACCTAGGCTTAATTGCCATGACCTACGGGAATGTCTATGTTGCTAGTGTGGCAATGGGGGCGCGGGATGAACATACTCTCAAGGCGTTCCTGGAAGCTGAGGCGTATGATGGTCCATCCCTAATCTTGGCTTATTCCCACTGCATTGCTCATGGGATTAATATGACCACGGCGATGTCTCATCAAAAGGCGTTGGTCGAGTCTGGGCGCTGGTTGCTGTATCGGTTTAATCCGGATTTAGTTAAAGACGGCAAGAATCCCCTGCAACTGGATATGCGGAGTCCAAAATTCCCCGTGGAAAAATCCATGTATGAAGAAAACCGCTTCAAGATGCTGACCAAGAGTAAGCCAGAAGATGCCAAACGTCTCCTGGAAGAAGCGCAGCAGGATGTGCAGACTCGGTGGCATATGTACCAATATCTGGCAGCCCGTCAGTTGGACACCCACAACGGTGATGGAAATGGTCAGACAACCCAAACTGGTGAGGAGGTTAAGGAACCAGCGAGTACCTAAATAACATTGTAGAGACGCGCCATGGCGCGTCTCTACACCCCTCCACAGGATTACCCATAAATAATGTAAGAGGTTTAAACGGATGGATCTGACAACAACATACCTAGGGTTAGAATTGCGCTCGCCACTCGTCGTTGGTGCGGCGGCGCCCCTGACGGAAGATATTGACAACATCAAGCGTATGGAGGATGCAGGGGCGGCGGCTGTGGTGCTGCATTCCTTATTTGAAGAACAACTGCGCCAAGAAAAGTTGGAGTTACACCATCATTTGGAGTATGGTACAGAAAGTTTTGCCGAAGCCCTGACTTATTTCCCGGAAGCGGAAGTATTTCATGTGGGGTCAGAGCAATATTTAGAGCATATCCGTAAGGCAAAAGAGACGGTAAATATGCCGATCATCGCCAGTCTTAATGGTTCCACGTTGGGCGGCTGGACGCGCTACGCTAAGGAAATTGAGCAGGCGGGGGCGAATGCGCTGGAGTTGAATATCTACAGCATCCCCACGGATATGAATCAGACGGGGGCACAAGTGGAGCAGAATTATATTGATATTCTGCAAGCGGTGAAATCTGAGGTGAAGATTCCGGTTGCGATTAAACTCAGTCCCTTCTTCAGCAATATGGCAAATATGGCGAAGCGGTTGACTGAGGCGGGTGCGGATGGTTTAGTCTTTTTCAATCGATTTTACCAGCCGGATATTGATATTGAGGAGTTGGAAGTTTCACCCAATATATTGCTGAGTACACCGCAAGCGATGCGCTTACCCATGCGCTGGATTGCGATTTTGTATGGTCGCTTATCTGTGGACTTTGCCGCTACCAGTGGGGTACATAAAGGGCAGGATGTAATCAAAATGATGATGGCAGGGGCGAAAGTGACGGAAATCGTTAGTGTGCTGCTGCGTCATGGGATTGGCAATCTGCAAGAGATTGAGCAAGAGGTGCGCCATTGGATGGAGGAGCATGAATATGAGTCCATCAAGCAGATGCAGGGTAGCATGAGTCAGATTAACTGTCCTGATGAAAGTGGCTTTGAACGGGCGCAGTACATGAAGGCGATTCAGACATACAAGCCTCAATTGGTCGGGTTTGCCCCGTAGGAAGAAATCATCGTATCTTCAGCCGCCCTCGTCGCCCTCGTCGCCCTCGTTCCCAGGCAAAGCCTGGGAATGCCTATCGGGAGGCTCTGCCTCCCTTAGCTAACCAATATTATCAATGGATAATTAATAATTGATAATTGACAATTGATTAATTGGGTCTAAGACCTCTTCGTTTACGAAGAAATTAAAAAAGATTTTACTTAATTTCAATCCTCTTATTTTAAGGAGAGGTAATTATCCATTGTTCATTATCCATTGTCAATTTGTGAATAAATTACCCTAAGAGAAATAGATAGTATCTGAGACTACAGCCGACAATCACCTCTCTAAAAGTATTCCCTTCTCAAAGCCTAGGAACGAGGCGACGAGGCGAAAAAAAGTAGATACACCCTGCCTTATTCAAGACCCTATATTTTATGCAGATGACCCTCTCAACCCTTGACGAAATAACTGCTCATTTTGTGTCATTGGGGAGAAGTTTTTCAAGTGGATGTAACGAAGGGTAAAAGATACCGTTTTGAGGCGTTTCTACTATGGGAGGCAGAGCCTCCAGAATAGCATTCCCAGGCTCTGCCTGGGAACGAGAGGAGAGGAGGCAGAGCCTGGGAGAGGGGCGGGGAGTGAGGATTTCTACCTCGCCAACGTCTTCACTGTCAACACCTGCGGCGGTGTGGAATCGGGTGGATAAATAAACTCGACCTTTACATTTCGCTGTTCCCCTGGCGCTAAATTTAACGTAACTAAGGGGTTAGACGGTTGTCCCCGACGCTGAACTAAATGGACATACCGTGTCTGACTTTCCCCTTGGTTGTCTTCATAAGTGACCCGAAGAGTTCCCCGAAAAAATACCAGATCAACTTGTGGATTCAAAAACAGTAACTTATCTGTACCTGCCTCATCTTTTAACGGCGTTTGCATCGATACAGTTACTGTTTTAGATTGACTCGTCGTATTTTTCAGGGGTAACGTCAGATTATATTCCACGCCATAATTACTATGAGCATAATACGCCGTATCCGGATAACGAGCTAACATCGGCGCACTTTGAATTTGACCCGTATTCAACGTAATTAAATGGAGCGTTCCTAAGACATAAGAAAATGCCTCACCGGGTTGGGGAATTCTCAGACTATCTGATTCTAATGTATCCGTAATCTCTGCTAACCATTGCGTCCCTTGGGAAACTCCGGCAACCCGTCCAAATACTGTGGGTTCTCTAGGCGGGTCAAGGGGTGTTGGCGTCAGATTCCGGGGTTCGGCTAATTCTCCTTCAACTAATAAACTTTGCCATTCAGCTAATGTCGGGGCGCGGTATGTACCATTGGAGTTTTGCGGTGCTTTCATGGCTAAATTAGCAACATAAACCGAACCATTACTCTGCAATCGCATCATCGTGGAACGTCCATTCGACGCCGGTGCCCGTTGGATAGGAATCGGCTGATTCATCAAGAGTTGAGTTTGCCCTGCTGCCAATATCACTTGTGCCGGAAAGCTTTCCTGACGAATCCCCCGCAGTACATCAGTCATCGTGCGACTACCGGGTCCCGAATAAATCTTGCCATTGGGATTATCCACCATATCCGGTAAGTCAATAAACGGCGCATCGGGAGAACTCAAATAACTTGCCCCTTGCAAAACCTCAACGGTTACAGGTTTATCGGTAGGATTGTTTAACAGTAATCCCTGATAAAGGGGGCGAGTTTCTGACTGAGTTTCTGCCCTAGCGATATGATGGGTAAAAATATCGAAACGTCCTTGAAAGGGAAAATTAAGATGGGCGGAAGGAACACGTTTTCCGGTTGGGGAAAATGTGGATAATAAAATCCCTTCACTTGTGACTAATTCGGGATAATTACTATTAAATGTGGGAACAGAATTCAGTCCTCCGGGTAATGTCCGCACCTGTTGGGGATGAATTTCCACCCCAGCAATATACTCAGGCGGAACCGCATAAATATTTAACCCCCGACACAATAACGCCGCCACTTCGCCCCGTGTCGCCCGTTCATTGGAACGAAGCCGTTGCACCGTGGGATAATTAACCACCAGACTATTCACCGCCGCCGCCGCGATCGCATTCCTGGCGTATCCTGGAATACCAGAGGCATCTTGGAAGTATTGTGGCAATATTCCCGATGGATTACTGGGAATGGTGTAATTCTTCGCCCCCGCCAAAACCCCAATCGCCTGCACACGAGGAATCGGTTGACTCGGTTGAAAAATCCGCCCCGGATAACCCGCGAAAAATTCCCGTTGATAAGCGTCTTGAATTGCCCGATATGCCCAGTGACTCTGTGGTACATCTGTAAAGGCGATACCACTGCGTTTCACCTCGGCGTCGGGGAATGCATTCAACATCAGCACCGCAAATTCTGCCCTTGTAATCGAACCATTGGGGCGAAACGTGCCATCCGGGTAACCTGTAACTAGGTTTCGAGATGCCATCTGGTTAATACAATCCTTTGCCCAATGGGTTTGGATATCGGGGAATGCGATAGCATCAGCACTAAAGAGGCTAAAACAGAAGGCAAGGAGAACCGATTGAGAGATAGAGACGTTGAAACCTCTGGGCATGAATTAGGCGTTCTGGTTAACTTATCGTCGTTGAAGCATTTTTGGGAGAATTTGTTTCTGCGATTTGTCATTAGTCATTAGTCATTTGTCCTTTGTCGCAGAATGCTTGTAATCCGTTGGGGCGGGTTTAGTGATATAAGGGTGAAAACCTTCCCGTTAGTGGTAAAACCCGCCCCTACAGCTTCCCCATCTTCCTCATCTTCCCCATCTCTCCCATCCTCCCCTACACCCCCTCTCTAACCCCAAGAAAAAATTTTTTCGGCACGGGCTTGACAAATCCATAGATCTTCGTAACAATGGTATTCGGCTCGTAAATTGGGACTGTAGTTCAATTGGTTAGAGCACCGCCCTGTCACGGCGGAAGTTGCGGGTTCGAGCCCCGTCAGTCCCGTAAAATGCTTAAATATTGTAGGTCTAGTTGGGATTAGTTGGGATAGAATGCAATGCCTACTCGCTCAGCCGTTACGGGGTGAGTTCTATTCGCACTGAATCCAATGGCATTATCGCTCGTCTCAACCCCTCTACTGGCAACATCGAGATTTCTAAGTGAATTACGATGTTCCAATAAAATAATTTTCGATAAATTATAGGATACTAAAGGTGTCATGTTGCCATTCACGGGTTATGACTCAAGCACTTACCCAATTTTCCATGAATGTCTTCAACGGTATTTCCCGGGTGCATTACCTATGGAAGATTACATGAAAAAAACTTTCCATTGTTTAAAAGCCCTGGGTTTTGAAGATGAAAATACAATGGGAATGGCAGCACTCTGTCGGGACGAAATTACTGATCCGTTACTTAATGAAGTAGTTAAATACTGGGGAAAAACCTTTAATTGTTGTAGTCTTGCTGGGTTCGGTTTGAAAAAGAAATTCGGGGATGGGTGAGGGAGTGAGCGCCGCTCTACGCTACAATAAATAGCTGGAAAGTACTTAGCCAACCCTACCACCAGAGATTGATCTTGTGACTGTTAGAGTCCGCATTGCACCGTCTCCCACCGGAAACTTCCACATCGGTACAGCCAGAACCGCTGTATTTAACTGGCTATTCGCCCGACACCACGGCGGTCAGTTTATTTTACGCATCGAAGATACCGACCAAACGCGATCGCGTCCCGAATATACCCAGAATATCTTAGAGGGTCTCACCTGGTTAGGACTCAATTGGGATGAAGGACCGATTTTTCAATCGAAACGGTTTGACCTTTATCACCACACCATTCAAACCCTTTTAGATAAAGGTTTAGCCTATTACTGTTACACCTCAGAAGCGGAACTTAAGGCACTCCGGGATGCCCAAAAAGCCCGCAAAGAAGCCCCTCGCTATGATAACCGTCACCGCAATCTCACCCTAGAACAACGCGCCGCTTTTGAAGCGGAGGGACGAGAGCCGGTGATTCGGTTTAAGATTGACGATAATCGCGAGATTGTCTGGAATGATATGGTGCGCGGTAAACTCACCTGGAAAGGGAGTGATCTGGGTGGGGATATGGTGATTGCCCGGGCGGCTTCTCAAGGTGAAATTGGTCAGCCTCTCTATAATTTAGCGGTAGTGGTTGATGACATTGATATGAAAATAACTCATATCATCCGAGGAGAAGACCACATTGCCAATACTGCCAAACAGATTTTGCTTTATGAAGCCCTCGGCGCAACAGTACCCGAATTTGCTCACACGCCTTTAATTCTAAATCCCCAGGGGCAAAAACTTTCTAAACGGGATGGCGTGACCTCTATTTCTGAGTTTCAGACGATGGGTTTTGTCCCAGAAGCGATGGCAAATTATATGACGCTTCTGGGTTGGTCACCACCCGACTCGACACAGGAAATCTTTACCCTAGAAGAAGCTGCTCAACAGTTTAGTTTTGATCGGGTGAATAAGGCGGGGGCAAAGTTTGACTGGGATAAACTGGATTGGCTCAATAGTCAATATCTGCACAAAAAACCGCCATCGGAATTAGTTGATTTACTAATTCCCTACTGGCAAGAAGCGGAGTATAACATTGATCGGGAAAATAATCGCCCTTGGTTAGAACGATTAGCTGCCGTTATTGGTCCGAGTCTGACGCGCTTACCGGATGCGGTGGAGATGACGCGGATGTTATTTACTGACTCGATTGAGTTGACTTCAGAGGCGATTGAACAAGTTAAAAAAGAAGGGGTAACAGATGTATTAAACAGGGTTTTGGAAGCCTTAGAAAATACCCCAGAATTTAGTGCAGAAACCGCAGGGGAAATCATCAAACAGGTGACTAAACAGCAAAAGGTAAAGAAAGGTTTAGTCATGCGCTCCCTGCGTGCTGCACTCACGGGTGATGTGCATGGTCCTGATTTAATTGAGTCTTGGGTATTGCTGCATCAAAAAGGACAAGATAAACCCCGTTTGCAGCAAGCTTTGAGTCAAGCCGAGAACTAAAGTTCTGGCTCAAAGTCAACTTAAGCTACAAGCCCTATCCCCCCTAGCCCCCCTTTGAAAGGGGGGGAAAAAGGGGGAAAAAGGGGGGGAAAAAGGGGGAAAAAGGGGGAAAAAGGGGGGGAAAAAGGGGGAAAAAGGGGGGAAAAGGGGGGAGAGGGGAGCAAGAAGGAAGCGATGTTCCAGACGTGCCATGCCCTACGGGTGACAAAGGAAACACTTTTTCAAAGTCCCCCTTAAAAAGGGGGATTTAGGGGGATCTCAACGGGTGAATTTCTCACCAATATTATGTATCTGTCTGAGTCGGAATTACTCGCTGCTGGCTATGAATTGAATCGCTTTGATGGTGAACATACTATCGCCTTCAAATTCGCTGGCATCGGGGATTTGCGATCGCGGCTACTGTACGTCAGTCCCTGAACCCTCTGCTTTCGGATTGAAAACCTGGCGCAGCAAAGGTTCCAGCTATTGACAGAATAGGTGCGATCGCGACTCCACCTATTCCTTAATCATAACACCTCACTTGTGTCAATAGCTATAGTGACGAACTACTACAGAATTAAACCCAATTCATGTATCTTTAAATACATTTTTATTGAATTTATCCGGGCTACCAAAGCAGGCGATCCACTAAATGCAGAGTTGACGATTAAATTTGTAAAGATTTTTGACAGAATCCTGACCATTTGCATAAAAGGCAGGAAATAAACCAGAGTAATAATTAGAAACTCAATCAACCTCTCAACCAACCAAGGAAACTATGTTGAACATCATTTTCAGCGGCTTAATCATCTTTTACCTCATCATGCTACCGCTTTTGTTCACGCGATGGCTAGACTTTTTACAACGTGAGGAAAACCTCTCTCCCGAAACCCAATTTCACTCGGTCATATTTTTAACCATAGCCGCTCTTCTTTGGCCCCTAGTCGTACCCATCTCCTACCTAGAACTATTAGAACGCCAAGGACAGATCCAGAATTTTTGAGCAATTTGATTATGGCGTCTAAACTTGAGGCTATCCGGGAATTTAGACGGGCGATTTCTCCGGCTTAAAGCGTCAGCAAATGTTTTGTATCACAAGCTACATAAAGCGGATTGAGGCAAAGCGATCGCTCTCATTTTTCGGTCTACTGAAATTCATACTTCATAATTGAATGGTTGAACGGCTAAATCGGCTAACGTAATGGTAAAACTTCGTTGCTTTTGAGTGGCAACAAAAGTAATAATCACCTCACAAGCAACCGCAACCGCCAGCATCACTAAATTTCGTGCCAAGGGATAATCACAAATATCATCATTGGCAGGTGAAGGAACGCGATAACTATCGTTCCAAATTATCTCCCCATAGTCACTCGCCAATCCGACATGGAGACAGGGAATCTGCACCTGTTGACAATACTCCTTCACCCCTTGACGGGCGACACTATTGTCAAAGGTATCGATGACTAAATGACTGTCCCGGAGTAATTGAGAACAGTTGTCCGCCGTTAGTTCTTTGGCACGCCCATCTATAGTGATACCTAATGCACGATAGAGGGTATTTGTCAAAATTTTAGTTTTATAAGCACCAATATCAGATTTGTAATAAGGTTGAGTGGAAAGATTTCGTTCTTCGATGCGATCGCGATCGATTACCCGTAACTTACCAAACCCTGAACGTGCCAGGTTTTCAGTCATATTTGCCCCCAGCGCTCCAGCCCCGCAGATAGTTACCGGAAACTCCTGCAACCGTGTCATCAGGGCAGGTGTTCGATAAAGGTTTTCGTGAAAGAAAATAGACATTATGAATAAAATCGGGCAACCACCGCGATCAGTCAATAGCCAGTGGCTAGTTTGAAACAACTAACCATTATCAACGACTTTAACAAAACCATGTCGCACCCCATAGATTAATCGAGTCACCGCCTCCTCATGATCTGAGGTAAAGGTATTATCCATCGGCATTACCAGTAATTCATACCAGTCAGCCAGACTGATTTTACCCTTTTGCATGCTTTGAGCAAAAAGTTGACTAAAGTCAAACGAGTTACTGATTTTTCTCTGGTAAATTTTTTTGGTCAGCATTATTTGTCTCTGTGCTTAATAGAGATTGTGGTAGACGATAACTAGATTGTAGTCAAGATTGAGGGAAAGTTTCTTGAAAACTCCGTAAAGAAATGTTGGTCGAACCATTAGGAAAATTAATACAGTTGAGCCGGAGAAAATCCCAAATCTTGTTAGATACGGGCTTCAATCACACCAACCAAGGATTGTAAATCAAAGTCGCGATCGCAACCACTTAAACAAATCCCTGAACTCATCACAGTTAAATCCCCCTTCGCGATCGCACAGGTATGACTTTCCCGATCACGAGTTGTCCATTCCACTTGCCAAAACTCGCCGCGATCGCGAAATGTCCGCAATCTCCCACCTCCCATCTGTAATGCATCCCGCAACCGTTGTTCATCGGTTTGATCAGGATTAGAACCCCATCTTTCCCGCCGTCTCTGGGGGTGTTGTGGGCGAATCTCCCCCTCTCTCACCTGACGCCGATGTTGTTCTCTCTCCTGATAAGCAGATGTTTGTTGCAATACAAGTTCATAAACCGTCACCATTTCCGGTGTCATTCCCCCAAACCGAACCTGATCCGGTAAAGTAACCTGTTCTAACTGTTCTCTTAACCGTTCAGTCGGTTGGGGTTCAGCGCGTCTGTCTATTTCATCAAACCAAAAAGCCGTACCATCAAAACGGGCAATAATCGGTTCAAATGTAGCGCCTTCGCTAACCAGATGTACAGGTACAGGTTTGATCATACCCAAGCGTTGCTGCATATCCGATTCATTAATCGGATACGCTAACCAAGTCAATGAACGCAACGGATAAGCCAATCGTAAACGCAGGGGTTTAAGTAGGTTCAGATACTCAGCTAATTGAGGTAAACTAGCCTCTTCAACCACCTCCGCCATTTTCTCATCCACAGGACGAAAAATACCCCATCCTTCAAAATCAGCCGGTTGAGGAGTAAACGTATAAATCAGATTAGCCACTGACGTGCGAACTTGTCCGCCTTGAACACAGGGGGCAAGAAACTCAGTATCCTGAAGTTGGGTTTCTTGGGCGGCTATTTGGTTGAGGAGGTTATCAATATCTGCCATAACAAATTATCAATTATCAATTATCAATTATCAATTATCAATTATGTTTTGATATGCCTCAATCATAGTCTGCGCGATCGCATCCCAACTATAATGCCGTAGTGCATAGTCTCTCCCATTGACCCCACGCCGCTTCTGTTCCCCAGCATCTCTTAACGCTTCCCGTAAAATTTGAGTCAACGACGCCACATCACACCCACAAACCCATCCCGCCTCCGCCCCCTTCACCTCCTGCCAAATATGCACCTGATCTGAAATTACCACAGGAGTCCCCGCCACCATAGCTTCGGCGACAGCAATACCAAAGTTTTCATAATAAGACGGCAAAACAAATAGATCTGCCCCTTGTAACAACGCCGCTTTTACTTCCCCCTCAACAAACCCCGTAATTGTCGTATGAGACGATAGAGGCGACGTCTGAATCTGTTGTTGAATTTTACATTCATACTCTGGATCTTGGGGATTCGCGCCAGCTAAGATAAACTGAAACCCTAACCCTTCAGCTAAAAGAGTTTCTAAAGCCGGAATCAGTAAAGCCAATCCTTTTTTAGGGTCAATTCGAGACATAAACAAGAGGATTGGCAATTGGGTAGAGACGTTCCCTAGAATATCTGTAGGGGCGGGTTTAGGAACTTTTGTTTCGTTATTGATGATAACGTTTGTGCAGAACCCGCCCTGACGTAGAGACGTTGCATGCAACGTCTCTACATCCTCCGGAGGCGTAACCCCCAAAGGAATCACAATATCCGGCGCATTCGTACCAAAACGTTGAGAAATCTTAGCCTCTTGTTCACTGGTAAAATGAATACCCGCCGCCCCCGCTAAATTAGCACGTTCCCACAAACTGACATAAACTTGTTTTAATCGCCGTTTCTTCTGTAAATCCGCCGGATCAAGCGTACCTAATGGACGCAAAATATACGGTAAATTTCGTTTTCGGGCAACTGTTGCGGCTGCGGTACTCACAGGTGAAAATAGAGCATGAATATGCGCCACATCAAATTCCCCTGCATGTTGCCACAACCAGCGTAATAATAAGAAAGAAAACTTATAGCGACGGAACGGAGAACACCGGAAATATCGCACCTGATACCCATCCTGCGGGACAGGTTTATTCAAAGGAACATCCAGTGGCGCTTGACCAAAATCCCCATTACTATCTGTCGTCAATATAGTAACATCTACTCCCTGATTCGCTAGCGCCTTAGAAAGCCCCAGTACCATTTGACTCGGACCCCCATAAATCAGCGAAATTGAAGGAACAACTTGTAAAATTCGCATTTTTTTAATTCGTCATTTATCATTCGTCATTCATCATTTGTTAGACTCACCAACCAATAATGTAGCCACCTCATATCATCGCCAACTATTTCCAAATCCGATAAAAAAAGCAAATCCCAATCCTCTAACCCCCTCTGCGTCCTCTGCGTAAACCTCTGCGCTCCTCTGCGTTAAAAAAATATAATTTTGATACCCCGTCTCATCATTCAACAAGTCTCTGATAAAAATCCAACAACTTCCGTGCCAAAGCCTTATTAGTATACTGCCTCATTGCTCGTTCATACCCCAATTCAGCCAACTGATTCCCCCACTCCGGCTGCTCCATCAGCGATACCAACTTACTCCGTAACGCTTCTACATTCTTCTCCGGAAAAACCAAACCCGCATCCCCAATCACATTCGGAATTTCCCCAGAATCAGACCCAATCACAGGCACTTTCGATGCCATCGCCTCAATCAAAACATGACCAAACTGTTCTTTCCATCCCGCCGCCGTTAGAGTTTTAAACTTGTACGTCGTTTCAGATGGCAAGACTAGAACATTCATCAAATTAATATAATTTGGCACTTCGTCATGAGGAACACTCTCCACCCAAATCATTCGGTCTTTAATTCCCCATTCCACCGCCTTCTCCATTAACACAGTTTGCAGAGAACCACGCCCTAACAGTAACCACTTCCAACGATGATCCTTGATCCCCGCCAAAGCTTCCCCTAAAGTTAATAACCCTTTTTCTTCAACAAACCGTCCTACAAATCCGACGACAAATTCATCTCCTTGAATTTCTAACTTGCTTTGTAAGTCTGGCTGGACTTGGGGACGAAATCGGCTATCATCCACACCCAATTGAGGCATAACGATAGAAGCCCCCTGATAACCATGCTGCTGGAGTACCTCCACCGCATCCTGATTTCCAGCAACGAGTCCGTGGGTATTTTGGAGGTTATAATCGTGCAATATCGATAAAGGAAACTTTACCTGATATGGTAAATTCCACCAGGTAAAGAATAGATTTTTTGCCTTTAGCCCTAAAACTTGATTCAAGGCAATGAATTGGGCATATCCTAATGACTTTGCGCCTTGTTCAACCTGAATAATCTGGGGGCGAAATTCCCGTAATAAGGGAATAATATCTGCGCCAAATGTGAGTAATCCCTGATTATTTTGGCTCAAGTTAGAGACAGGTACGACTCGAAATGAACCCTCTTGACGCGGTTGAGTTTCAATAATTTTATTTTGAACGCCCCCTGGACGCCAACGACGGGGTACGACTACGGTGACTTCAATATCAGATTCTAACTTAGCAAGTTCCCGTAGCTTTTCGCAGTTGAGATCAACAATATAGGTATGACTGGCAACTAGAATTCTCATACTTTTTTAGAGGGAACAGGAAACAGGGAATAGGGGAGATGAGGGAGTTAATGGAGATAGGGAGTTAACTCAACACTAAGTTAGGGCGGGTTTTGTACCAAGGTTACTATCAATCGCTACAAGAGAGTCCCTAAACCCGCCCCTACAAACCATGTCCATTGAATGTCGCGAAGGGTCAAAACGTCCCCAATCAACCATCAACTTTTTCATCTAACTTGGTATAAATTTGTCCCTGATCCCAACTGGACTTGATTTGACTTTTCAGGGCGTCGATAAACCCGATAATGTAGAAACCTGCACGAGTGACAATTTTGATTGGGGAACCACTCTTGTTACAGGGTGGATTTCCCAGAACGTGACAATCAAAAAGCTTAGCGAATAAGCGCACCTGCTGACTGGGGGTGAGGTTTTTCAGCGCCATCAAGAAATGATTGTGATAAAAAGTAACTTGGTATTTTAGCGATCGCGTACTAATATCATGACAGCCGCCAGTTTCTTCGCCTAGATGCACCAAATATGCATCGGGATCATACCAAATCTTGTAACCCGTTTGCCGCGATCGCAGACAAAAATCCGACTCTTCCCGTACTGCACTCCCGCGAAATCGCTCGTCAAACCATATCCCATGCTTGGTAAAAATGTCCCGACGGTAGGACATATTACAGCCTCTGGCGGAAATCACCCACTGAGGTTTAATCGTATGCACTAAGTCAATGTGATACCAGGCAATTCCAGGGTCCATCGCCTGAGGTGGCAAATCCTCAATTTCATAATCTCCCTGATGTTTCTTCTTAGAATCTGCCAGCTTCATCCGGTCAAACACTCGCCCTGCAACCGCTCCAACCTCCTGACGCTGATAGTTACGGGCGTGGGCATCTAAGTACCCAGCGGGCATTTTTACATCATCATCGATAAACACAACAATTTCGCCCGTCGCCCGTCGCACACCATAATTTCGCGCCCCAGGTAGACTCGCCCAGTTCACCCGAAACCATTTAATTTTATGGTCATTCGCTAATTGCTGTAAATAGGCTTCGATTTCAGGTTTATGGTTTTGAGTTTGATCAACCACTAAAACTTCTACAGCAGGATATTCTTGCTTGAGTACATCTTCTAAGGTATCTCGCAAGGGTTCTTCGCGTTCGTAAGTGGGAATAATGACTGAAATTAAAGGCACATTCACGGCTATTTTTTTGAAATGGTAATTGTTGATTGTTGATTGGTAATCAGCTCCCCCAGCTAAGAGACGTGCACTAGGAGGCTACTGGGGTAGCAATTCGGGGTTTAGAGACCTTTTTTTTACCGTTCTTTTGCGCGTCAGGTTCATCCTGTTGTTGGACAAGTTTAAGTTTTCGCAGTTCCTGTCTGTCTATCGCGGGTAAGGCTAAGATTGCTCCAGCAAAGAACCAGTAGTATACAGCCACGGGGTCTGTATCCAAAGGATACCAATAGGTGTTATAACTGATAATCAAAACAAAGACCCAATAACTAGAGCCAAAACTACGTAAATTTTTGTCACGAACTGATTGTTTTGCTTTAAATGTAGTAAATGTCAAGTGCGTCACAAACGCCAAAAACGCTAGGGTACCGATCATACCTATTTCAAAGATAAGTTTGGGATAATAGGTTTCAACCAGTGAAACATCCCCAAAGGTGCGAGTAGAATTAGTAGCTCGTCCTAAACCATTCCCGAGCAATCCTTTGGTGTTATAAGTCGCCCATTCAAATTGATGTTGAATGAATGCTTGCGGTGGTGAAGCCTCAGCACGACTCTGAAAACTGTCAATCCGTTCCTGAACCAGTTCCGGATTCGTAGCTAAGCCAATCGCAATCACCAAGGCGAGTCCTACCCCAATCGGAATAAACCGCTTGAGATTCGCTATCTGACCTGTAAGAATTAACAAGAGTATCGTAATAGCTGGAACCAAAGCCAAGGCAATTCGCTGACCGCAGATTACCGCATTTATGAAAACCAGTGCCATTCCCACCAAACCCCCAATCCGCCAGAAAAAAGATGAATCGCTGAATGCGGCAGAAAACGTTAACGCACTATTGGCAATTAGGAACCAACCCCAGTGCCAAGGAGACACAAAAGTTCCTGGCAAGCGAATCATATTCTGTGATGGACTGTACAGCAAAGCCCCACCAATAAAACACCGAGCCTCTAAGGTTGCCTTAAATAACTCAACCCCGGAAAGATGATCCGTACCTTTACAGATACCCTGCTTGAGCATCATGTACTGCCACAGCCCTAGGACACAGCAAATAATTGCCAGACCTAGATGCAAACGGCTACAAAATAGCAAATCCTTTTTACTTTTGAGCAAATGTTGAGCGCAAAAAACCAGGGGAGCGTATCCCAGGAAAATTTTTAAGCCCAAAATTCCTTGAATAAAGGGTTGTCCTGATTCCTTGCCTGTTAACTGCAAACCGTTGACAAAGAATAATGTCAAAAGAGACAACACCAAACAAATACTCAGTGTTGGCATTAGGCTTTTGGGAACAAAAAAGGGTTTCTTTTCGCGTCTGCACTGTTGGTATAAGCCAATTAGAGCAGGAAAATACAATCCATCTTTGGCTAATTGGAGTAGAGCGCTACCACCCAGGCTATAAACAACAGTACCGCTAAAGGGCATATAAATGAAAAATAGCCACAGAGCCTTGCGGGGATATTTATAGGACAGACCAAAACAAGGTATGATAGCTCCGGCGATCACACCCATCTTCGGTTCGGCAACCACACTAACGATCGCTCCTAGAAATATCCCTGGCAGTAGCGTCATGAACAGCCATTGAATCAGTTCTTGGCGCTGCCGTTGTGCTGTACGCTTTTGGGCTAGCTGCTCCTTCAAACTCAGGAGAGGGGCTTCAGACTGCTTTGACTGCTTTTTTCCTTTTTTTGAAGTTTTCGATTTTGATTTTGATTTTGATTTAACCATGGCAAAGCTGTCACGCTGCCTATCTCTTTCGATTGTGGCACATTCCCAAGTGAGGGAGTTCTTGAAGCAGGGGGAGCATGGGGAGCTGGGAAGCAATGTAGAGACGTGCCATGGCACGTCTGGAAGCAGGGGGAGAAAAAGTTAAATGATAGTTTTCTGCGAGCAGTATTGCCTTAGAGCCTTGAAGCCTTCTAACCTAAATGGTTTTCGACAACAGAAACCAGTTTAGCTGTCCAGTGCGTTGCCATTTGAGCTTCAACGGCTTCTACCATCACCCGGATAACGGGTTCGGTTCCCGATGCCCGGACTAAAACGCGCCCTTGATCTGCCATAACGGTTTGAGCTTGGGCAATGGCATCCATCAGGGGTTGACACTCTTGCCAATGTAAGCGGCGATCGCGGTTTTCGACGCGCACATTTTGCAACAGTTGGGGATAAGTCTGGAAGCTTTGATCAACCAGAGTATTCAAGGAAACCCCCGACTGACGTACCAACGAGGCTAAATGCAAAGCCGTTAACATGCCATCGCCTGTCAAGCCGTAGTGGTAACAAAGAATATGTCCCGACTGTTCGCCGCCGAGCATGGCACCACTGCGATTCATTGCCGCCTGAACATATTGGTCGCCTACAGCAGTTCGCACCAATTTGCCGCCCCTGGCTTTCCAGGCATTTTCAAAGCCCAGATTTGCCATAACAGTGGCAACAATTAAATCGTCAGGGAGTTGATTCGTTTGTCGTAATGTTTGCCCCCAGAAATAGAGAATATAATCCCCATCAACGACTCGACCTTCACAATCAACCGCCATCACCCGATCCGCGTCACCATCAAAGGCAAAACCCATATCGGCAGAGTGTTCTCGTACCGCATTCTGGAGGCAGGTTAAATGAGTTGAGCCACAATTAACATTAATGCGATCGCCATTGGGTTGATTATGTAAACAGATAACGGTTGCTCCCAACTGTGCAAAAACCTGTTCCGCTAAGTGCACGGAAGCCCCCCACGCCAAATCGAGGACGATTTTCATCCCTTGTAAATTGGTCACCGATTCCAGGGGACGCCGTAATGATTCGAGATAACGTCCCACTAATTCCGGTCGGTGGTAATGGTGACCCTGGCTATGAGCAACCACAGCCTTATCCACTATCCCTCGGATACCCGCCTCAATCTGCTGCTGCAATTCCCCAGGCAGTTTTGTCCCTTGGGCGCTAAAAAATTTAATCCCATTATCTTCTGGGGGATTATGACTGGCAGAAATCATCACCCCGCCCACGGCTTCTGAGAAACGGGTAAGATAGGCAACTCCGGGCGTCGGACATAACCCGATATTCCATACCTCCAATCCAGCTAAGTTTAAGCCTTTACTCAGCGCCGATGCCAACATATCGCTGGAGTTTCGCGAATCCTGTCCGACAATCACCGGACCCAATGCTGAGGCTTGCGAATGTAAGACCTGACCTGCCCAAAACCCAATTTGTAGTGCCAATTCAGCCGTAAGCAGTTCTCCCACTCGTCCCCGAATGCCATCCGTACCAAACAAGGGAGTCTTTGGCAGAGTTAGGGGTAAATCCGTTAGCGTTCCATGGGTCGAAGATTTTTGTAGATGTCTGGGGGCAAAACGATATAAGTCCTGACGGCGGACAGGAGACGTAACCATAACTTGAATTTCCTCACACAACACGATACTGTGGAGGATAACACTTTCTTCTATGGTTGTTATAAGTCATTCGTCATTCGTCCCCAGCTCTCTCTGCTCCCCCTGCTCCCCCTGCTCCCCCTGCTCCCCCAGCTCCCCCTGCTCCCTCTGCTCCCCCTGCTCCCCCTGCTCCCCCTGCTCCCCCTGCTCCCCCTGCTCCCCCTGCTCCCCCTGCTCCCCCTGCTCCCCTGCCTATTGAGATTGCATCAACGGCTTACCAAAGGCTGGATGGTAGTAAGCTGTCCAGGTTTGATTGTTAGAGTTAGTGATGATGGTTTGAGTGGGAGCTTGGAAAAAAGGACTCGACTTTCTGAAATCCACCGCCATTTTGGACGGATCAATGCCTTGTTCAAGGGTTTTCAGGAACTCTTGAATGGATTGGGATGTTTTAAAGCCCCACTTTTCCAGAACACTGGGTTCTAGCTTCTTGAGCAGTGCGATAATATTTTCTTGGGTAATCGTTGCATCTTTAAACGGAACAATTCCTAAGTAAGCAATAATTAACAATTCAGCATTACTGGCACTAAAGGTCAAAGAGGTTTTCCGCACGCCAACGTTCACGCTGGGTGCTGTATTGAGAACGGGGAAACTCTGCGCCAGTTGATGATAAACACGGACTAAGGCTAAATTCGCGGCGATATCTAAAGGGGCATCAATGATAATGGTGACGGTGGGTAAGGTTTCGTTAAAAAACTTGTGCGATACTTCTTCGCTGGCAAGGTTGACAACCCGACTGTGATCGCCCTCTGGACTCAAATCAACCCATTCACAGACAATACCTTGGGTTTTGAGACCAACACGAGACACCCCATGCAATTTTGCCCCTGTGAGCGTCGCCCCGGTTAAGTCTGCCCCAATCCAATCGGCATAAATTAATCGCGCTTGGGTGAGATCGGCATGGACTAAACTGGTATTGAGCAAATTAGCATGACTCAAATCCGCCCCGGTTAAATTCGCGCCGCTTAACTTAGCCTCACTCAGATTTGCCCAACTGAGATTCGCACCACTCAAGTCAGTCCAGCGCAAGTTAGCACCACTGAGATCCGCACCCGCTAAATTGGCACAACTGAGATTGGCTTGCTTGAATTCAGCCTGTCGAACATTGGTATTACTCAGATCAGTACGGCTCAAATCGGCGGCGTTCAAATTAGCACCCTCCAGAATTGCCCCTGTTAAAACAGCTCCCCGTAGGTTAGCTTCGCTAAGATTAGCCCGGTGCAGTTTGGCATTTCTGAGGGCGGCTTCTCGCAGATCCGCACCACTGAGATTCGCTTCTGTTAGGTTAGCGCCACTTAATTTGGCACGAATCAGTTCTGCCCGAATCATCGCCGCCTGAGTCAGTTGCGCTCCACCCAAGTCCGCTCGAATCAAATTGGCAACGTTGAGATTGGCTTTGGTTAAGTTGGCGTTGGAGAGATTGGCACCACTGAGTCTGGCTACATTAAGTCGTGCCCGACTTAAATTTGTACCAATTAAATAAGCACCACTGAGGTTGGCTACACTTAAGTTCGCGTCACTTAAATCGGCACCACTGAGATTAATCCCACTCAGGTTGGCTTCGGCAAGATTTGCCCCGGAAAAGTTTTTCACGCCAGCGGCATATTTTTTGAGAATTTCCATCACATTCATCTTTCTTCCCCCGTGGAGACCTCCGTTAACCTTATGGGTATAACGGGAGGAGGAAACGGGGGATTCTTTCGGGGGCGTTGAACCTCAGAAAGAATCAGGTTACTGTACATAAGAATAACCGTCTTTTTTATGAATAGGTGTGCAGTATTTGTGACGGATGCCTTGAACTAGCCCAGCTTTGTTAATGCATCCCGAATTTGAAAGCCTCGGTACTGTAAATCAGCTACCCAGACAACCTCGCCTGTGCTGTCGTTAACCAACGCTAGCCCAGTTGTCTGCGGGCTGGGATCAATCTTGATGGGGAGCGATTCTACTTCTAAGTTCCACACCTCCTGTTTCAAATGCTATCCTTAATTGAACTGCCAGTTGCCTAAAACCCAGCTTTGCCTAAAACTTAATTTAATAGCTTAACGTGGATGGCATGGGATCATGAAGATTGGAATTGTTGGGCTGGGACTGATTGGGGGTTCCCTGGGACTGGACTTGAGAAAATTGGGTCATTCCGTCTTGGGAGTGTCTCGCCAAGACTATACCTGCAACAGAGCCATTGAACTCGGTGTGGTGGATGACGCCAGTGTCAAAATGAACCTATTGGCAGCTTCTGATATTGTTTTTATTTGTACGCCAATTTCTGCGATCGCGCCAATGCTCCAGGCGTTAATTCCTCACCTATCCCCGGAAACTATTATCACGGATGTGGGTTCGGTGAAAACGGCGGTGGTGGAAGCGGTGACACCCCTGTGGCATAATTTTGTCGGTGGACATCCCATGGCGGGTCGAGAATTGAATGGGATTGAGGCGGCGGTATCAGGGTTATTTACTGATTGTGCTTATGTGTTGACACCTCTGGATACGACGCCACCCGCCGCCGTGAAACAGGTTGAGCATTTGGTGCGATCGCTCACGAATCGGGTTTATTTCTGTAGTCCTCAAGATCATGATCGCGCTGTCGCTTGGATTTCTCACCTGCCTGTTATGGTGAGCGCTAGTTTAATTAATGCTTGTATCGATGAAACTGACCCGATTGTCTTAGAGTTAATACAGCAGTTAGCTAGTTCCGGGTTTCGTGATACCAGTCGGGTGGGTGGCGGAAATCCTGAGTTAGGGGTGATGATGGCACGTTATAATCGGGACTTTTTATTGCGATCGCTCTTATCCTATCGTCACTGTCTCGATGAATTGATTGAACGGGTTGAGCAAAGCGACTGGCAAGGCTTAGAACAGCAACTCCAAGACACTCAAGCCGCGCGATCGCAATTTTTCTCCTAATCCCTAAACTCCAAACCTCCCCACTTTTTTCATTAGAAGATGCCGTGAACGCTCAGAGTGGGGTCAATACTGCACTTTCATGCAACGTCTCTACAATCTGGACATAACAGGGTTATGTATGCAAGATTTGATATCAGACCCCATTTATATAGCTTTGCCATGCCTGCCAGAAAAAGTAAATGGCTAAGATAGCTAGTAGTGTACTAAATGCCAAACTAACCACTTGATCCGGTAATTTAGGCAAAAAACGGGTACTAATTTGCGCTCCCAATAACCCCCCTGTACCCAGAAGTAATCCCTCAATCCATAACACATTCCCTTGTACAGCATGACCGATACAAGCCGAAATTGCGGTAATCACAATCACGCCTAAACTGGTTTGAATTGCCGTTTTAATGCTCTCTCCCAAGAGTAAAATTTGCAAGGGCACCATAATCACGCCTCCACCCACACCAAATACGCCAGCGAGTAAACCGGCGGCACTTCCTGTGGCAATTCTGGCTAATGCTGCTTTGCTTTTCGAGTGTGGAGTTTGTCGTTGATTTTCCGTTTCTGGAGCATCTTGCTTTTCTCTGGCTTTCAAACGTTTGCGGAGTCGCACTAAGTAAATATTAATTAGGAGTAATAGTCCGAATGCCGCCTTTAACCAGTAGTCGGCAAATAATTCTGTTAAATAAGCGCCAATTGGCGCAGTTATTATCGCCGGAAAGCCAATGGCAATGATGCGCTTAAAATCTATGTTACCCAGCCGCCAATTCTGTAATGTACCCGAAATTGCTGTAATCACGATTGACAGGGTACTTGTAGCAACGGCTTGTTGATAGTCGTATCCTAAGGTTACTAATAAAGGTACAAGAACTGTACCGCCACCGATTCCCAAAAAGCCGGCTAAGATTCCGGCAAATAAGCCAGCAGATGCGAAAATTAATAACTGGGTCGGTGTCATTGGTTATTGGTTTTATGTCATTTGTCTGGTGCGTTACGCTACGCTAACGCACGATGGCGCCGTGACCCACCTAAAATGGTGGATTAGAATTGTAGGGGCGCAGGTTGTGCGCCCAATTTAACCATCAATCTATTGCACAATTTTAGCTGGGTCAGTCCACTACTGGCTTTGTGGTAGAGAGGTGGGCGAAGCATTCTTGGAGTACATTTATAGTCTTCGGAGTGAGTTTTTGGCAAGAATGCTTCGCCCCTACGTATGCCCCTACGTATGCCTCTACGGATGTCCCTATGTATATCCCTAACTGCTTTGTTCTGGAATAGTGATATCTAACGACGTGACATTGTTAGAAAGACTGGTTAAGGGAGGCTGAATTGCATCCGTATTACCGACAACTAACGTAACCAGTTGATTGGGTTGTAGATACTTTTGAGCCACCCGTTGCACATCTTCAATCGTCGTCTCTTTCACCTTCTGCTGATAGCGGAAGAGAAAATCTTCGGGATACCCATAATATTCATACCGCATCAGCCGTGATAAGGTTTGGCTGGGATCTTGAAAGTTAAAGACAAATGAGTTCAAAACTTGGTCTTTAGCAGACTCAAGTTCCTTGGGAGTTACAGGTGTGGTGCGGATTTTCTCAATTTCTGAGCGAATCGCTTGAATAAAAGATACGGTTGCTTCAGAACGAGTTTGTCCACCCGCAACAAACATCCCAGGATAGTCATGGCGAGGACTCCAGAACCCATAGACAGAATAGGCTAACCCTTGGCGCGATCGCACTTCATTAAATAACCGTCCACCAAACCCATTCAGGATTTGATTCATCACATCCAATGCCGGATAATCAGGGTTATCAAATTCTCCACCAATATGTCCCAGATACACATAACTTTGGGTAAGTTGATCCTGATCCACAACAAATAAACCATCTTCCTTTGCCTGAGACGCAGACGGTACGGTTATCTCTGGGGGAGGTGATGGGGGATTCCAGTTACCAAAAGTTTCCTGAATCCGCGATCGCATCTTGTCTGAATCAAAATCTCCCACGATACCCAAAATCATCCGTTCGGGATGGAAATATTTCTCATAAAATTCCACCACATCGTCACGGGATATATTAGCTAGGGTTTCATATTCAATAGTGCGGGCATAAGGACTCTGATCCCCATAAATCAGTTTAGTAAATTCGCGACTGGCAATATCTTTAGGATCATCATTGCGACGGGCAATTTGTCCAGCTTGTTGCTTTTTCGCCAACTCCAGCTTATCTTCAGCAAAGGCAGGCTTTTTAATCACCTCAGCGAATAATTCAAACACCATATCCACATCTTCACTGAGAGCATTAAAACTGGCGCTACCGACAGAGGTATCAATACCTGTTTCCACAGACGCCGCCCGTTGTTCGAGTAACTGATTCAGTTCATCCGGCGAATGTTCTGTTGTCCCACCTGTGCGGAGGACTTCTCCGGTAATATTAGCTAAACCCACCTGATCAGCCGGTTCAAGGCGATCGCCTGTACGAATCATCGCGGTCCCACTCACCAAAGGCAATTCGTGGTCTTCCATTAAATAGACGACGATGCCATTATCCAGTTGATAGCGAGTATACTCAGGAATCTGAATCTCTGACAGAGGCGGAAACGTTAACTCGGTATAATGCTTCGCCGTCGCCGCTACAGCAGGCGTGCGCGATACGATAACCAGAAGCATCGTAGCAACCAGTAATCCAAACCAGCGCCAGACTTTGCGACCGAATCTATTCAATATAAGATTGCTCATTTGTCATTTGTCCTTCGTCATTTGTCCTTCGTCATTTGTCCTTTGTCATTTGTCAGAGATTTAGAACTATTAACACAACCGAATAAAACTGAGTGTATTTCCACCCACCTACTCAATCGCCAAAACCTCTGCGTTACTCTGCGTAAACCTCTGCGTCCTCTGCGTTAAAAAAAAATTCGCAAGACAACAGATTCAACCCAAAAAATAACCAATGACAACAAACTATTGACTCGATAACAACCGTCCAATGGTACGATTTTCCGGCGTGAACGTCTCTTGAGCCACCCTTTGAATATCAGTCGGTGTGACTTGGGCGATTGCCTGGATTTCATTAAACAGATTACGCCAGTCGCCTGTTTTCACCTCATATTCGACTAAATTACGTGCCATCCCCATATTAGAATCGAGCGATCGCAATAAGCCAGCACGGACTTGAGTTTTCACACGTTCCAACTCTTGAGGTGAAACGGGTTCAGTTTTGAGTTGTTCAATTTCTTCTCGCAAAGCTGTCGCCACTTCTTCAACGGTATGTCCTGGTGCAGTTAGGGCATATAACAGCATCAGATTTGGATATTTATCTCCCGGAAACCCGCTAAATCCGGCGGCAGAAAGCGCAACTTGTTTTTCTTCGACCAACGATTTATACAGGCGAGAGGTGCGACCCTCGCTGAGTAAACGCCCAATAATTTCATAAACCACATGGTCAGGATGAGTACGAGAGGGTCGATGATATCCTTCTAAATACCAGGGTTGAGACTGTAGTTCCAACGTCACCTCCCGCGTTTGTTGCTGGGGAGGTTCGACTAGGGTTACTTCAGGTGCAGCGGGTTTTGCCTTATAGCGTCCGAAGTACGTTTGAGCCAACTGTTTAACCTCGTCGGGATCAACATCACCCACAATGGCAACGGTTAATTCACTGGGAACATAGTAAGTTTCAAAGAATTGCCGCACGTCTTCACGAGTCAGGTTGCGGATGTCTTCGTCATACCCAATCACCGGACGCCGATAGGGATGGACTTGAAACGCCGTATCCAGAAAAGCCTCGATCATTTGACCTATGGGCGAGTTGTCGGTTCGCAGACGCCGTTCTTCGAGAATCACTTCTTGTTCTTTATAGAATTCGCGAAACACAGGTTCTAGGAAGCGTTCCGACTCCAAAGACATCCACAGTTCCAGTTTGTTGGAGGGGAAACTATAGAAATAAACTGTCGCATCGGCTGACGTGGCTGCATTTAACCCGACGCCTCCAGCTTGTTCAACGATTTGACCCAACTCATTTTGCTTAACCAAGCTAGCGGCTTGGGCTTCGACTTGGGCAAATTCCGCTTGTAATTGGGCAACTTTTGCCTCGTTCCCGGCTTTTTTCGCCGCTTTCATTTGTGCCGATAACTGATCCAAGCGGTCTAACAGGGGTTTTTCTGCCTGATAGTCTCGCGTTCCGATTTTCGGGGTTCCCTTAAAGGCTAAATGTTCCAGAAAGTGAGCCACACCGGTTTTACCCACAGGTTCGTCAACACCACCAACATCAGCATAGGTGGCAAAGGAGACAACGGGGGCTTGATGCCGTTCGAGAACGATGAACTTCATCCCATTATCCAGGCGAAACTCGCTCACCTGGTCAATCACGCCATCCAAATAAGGTTGGATTGATTCAGCGTTAGTGGGTGGGGTTTCGGTGCGAGCCAAAGCCCCCAATGGTATACTGCTCCATACCAGGGTTACAACTAAGAACGCTCCCAGGATGGAGCGCCATTGGTATTTTCTCAAGTGAACAGTCCAACGCGGAAAAGGCAGAATAGATCGATTTTTTGTCATTTGTCATCCTCGCTAAGCGAGAAGCCAGCTATGTCTTATGTTATGGGTCAGGAGTAGCGCAATAGTCACAGAACTTCATATAGTTTAGCGCTTTTGCTATCCGTTACTCTTTGGGCATAGTTCGTGACCCCTAACCTTTTGTAAAGTTTCACCCCTTTGGAGGAAGAAATACGCTAATGTAAAATGCGTCTTATGAGAAACTTATGATAAAATTTGCCTTTTTTGGGATAACCTATTGCCCATAGCCTTACCGCTCATTTTGGAGTCCAATGCGAATCTTACATCAGCCCCCTCAGTCAGAGACAGAGACAAAGCAGCGTATCCTAGATGCTGCCCAACGTTTATTTGCCAGTCGAGGGTATAACGGCACAACAACCCGCGACTTAGCCGCAAAAGCGGGTGTTGCTGAAGGGACTCTATTTCGCCATTTTGAGAATAAAAAAGCCATATTAGTCGAGGTGGCGACTCAAGGATGGGTGGAATTGCTCACGGATTTGCTAACTGAATTGAGCGAAATGGGGAGTTATAAAGCCGTGGCGCAGGTGATGCGGCGGCGGATGATGCGGATGCATGAAAATGCGGATATGATGCGGGTTTGCTTTATGGAAGCTCAGTTTCACCCCGATTTACGCGATCGCATCCAGTCGGAAGTCATTGCTAAAATGTCTAATGTGGCGGAAGCATTCTTTGAAACGGCAATGGAGCGGGGGATATATCGGCGTACTAACCCCAAGGTTGTTGCCAGGGTATTTTTAGGTATGTTTGCTGTGGCGGGGTTTAGCGATGAGACAATTATGGAACCAGGTGCCTCCCTTAAAGATGTGCAAGAAATGGCAGAAGGCATTGCTGATATTTTCCTTAATGGTGTCTTAGCGAAATAGTAGAGACGTTGCCTGCAACGTCTCTACAACGTAGGTAATTCCCCTGCTTGTTGAATCCAAGCAGCGACTTGATCAACAGTAGGAGACAGATCACGCCGTTGCATCGTTGCCACTTGGAGTCGTAAAATTTGCTGGTGTAACTTGTGAGTCGGGGTTTGAGCAAGCTGCTTGACTGAAATAATGCCAGCGTGCAGCAACAACCCGCAGTAGTCATAGCCAATACTAGGTACGCGAGCTAAATCAGCCAATGCTACCCATTTATGCACATATTGTGCCTTGATTTGCAGTTGATTGGCTAACACTTGTTGAGATTGGCGACTATTGGCGAGTTTGAGGAGTTGAGTTGTTGTCGTAATTCCCTGTTGCTGAAGCTTAGCGCAATCTTGCTCACTCAATCCAGGAAGATGTTCAATGGCGCGATCGCATACTGGAATAGTACGACGAGGGATTTTGGGTTGCTTAGACATTTTAGGGCATAAATTAGGTCGGCACAATTAAAACAAACAAGTCATGTAATGCTGTAGACAGCATCTCATCCTCACGTATTGCTAAAGTAAACTTGACTCCATCTATCCAGTCTTGTCTCGAAGACGATTCATGGTCAATCCTTTAAGCAGTCGCCCACAACTCATAGCGGTGTTAGCTTTCGTCTTCATTGCCCTTGCACCCATTGTCGTGCTATCTACCCAACAACCCCCTTACCTCTCCCCACCGCAACTGCTGAGTGATCCGTTTTTACAATTACCTACCGACACCTCTGTGCGCGTGGTTTGGTTTACAGAATTTGCCGGCACCCGTCATAGTGTAGCTTACGGACAAGGACTAAGACAGGTTGCGATCGCCAACACCACCAAACTCACTCGCACCCGGGAAGACCAAAAATCCCGTGTTGGAGAACAAACCGAAGATGCTCTAGTTTACCAGAAACCGACGCCAAGGGATATCTGGCGACATGAAGCCAAGGTAACTCGACTCACTCCCGGTCAACGAGTTCCCTATCAAGTCACTAGCGTGCGGAATGATGGGCAAATTGTCAAGAGTAACCCCTTTACCTTAACCCCTGCACCTCCCCCTCATACCCCCCTAAAAATTCTGCTCACCTCCGATCACCAACTCATGCCAATGACAGCCGCCAATTTACAAAAGGTAGCAGAAACCGTGGGGAATGTGGATGCCGTTTTTCTCGCCGGAGACTTAGTAAATATTCCCGATCGCGCTTCCGAATGGTTTGATGATAATCGCGGCGGTGCTTTCTTCCCAGCACTTCAGGGTCATGCTGATTATAAACTGGAGTACAATAACATCACCACCCGCTACACCGGGGGTGAGTTAATTCAACATGCGCCCTTATTTCCCGCCACAGGAAATCACGAAGTCATGGGACGATTTTCTACAGATAGCGGATTAAATGCTCAGTTTAATGACCCCATTCCTCGCCAAGTTGCAGCAGAAATTTATCAACAAACCTCTTCCCTATTGAACCCTAACAACAATCCCAACTGGCTCAAAGATAATTCCTTTAATACCGACACATACAACGAAATTTTTACTCTACCGGGTAAAGAGAACTATTATGCCATTACCTTTGGTGATATTCGCCTAATTTCCCTGTACATTACCAATATCTGGAGAACTCCTAGTCTCAAACCAAATGCCAAAGGACGATATCGGGAACGGGAAGCCGATTTAAATAATCCTACCGCTTGGGGATATGGACAGCATATTTTTGAACCCATTAAACAGGGAAGTCCTCAGTATAACTGGCTCAAGGCTGAACTCAACAGTCCAGAGTTCCAACAAGCCAAATACAAAATCGTTATGTTTCATCATCCTCCCCATTCTTTAGGAGATAATATTGTCCCGCCTTATACTGACCCCATACAAACTATTGAACGGGATAGAAAAGGCACAATTACGGCGGTGCGTTATGACTATCCCCCCCAAGCCGATTATATTATTCGGGATGTGATACCCTTACTCGAAACCGCAGGTGTGCAACTGGTTTTATATGGACATTCCCATCTCTGGAATCGCTTTGTGAATTCTCAGGGAATCCATTTTCTGGAATCATCAAATGTGGGGAATACCTATGGGGCTTACCTGGGCGAAAAACAGCGCCAAGTGCCAGAGGGAAAAGATTACGCGGCGACGGGTGATCCCAATGGATTAGAACCGATTCTGCCAACAATTGCACCATTACGGGGGGAAGATAACCAACCCTTACCATATATTGCCAGTAACGATATCACCGTATTTAGTATTTTAGATACCAGCACAGGAATCGTCAGCAGCTATCGTTTTGATACCACAAAACCAGACTCAGATGTAATTGAATTTGATGAATTTAAAATCGCTCCGGTTCGTAGGGTGCGTTAGCGCTTGCGTAACGCACCTTTACCCTGGGGTACAAGAAAATATAAAAAAGAAAATTCGTGAACAAGGCTGTAGACAACCTATGGCATTTCCCGACTTCAAATCCCTAGCTCAAGTTCAACAAGAATACAATATTAAGTATCTTGCTAACGGCATTGAAACCGTAGGGGCGCACGGCGTGCGCCCTGGAATTTACGGCGTGCGCCCTGGAATTTACGGCGTGCGCCCTGGAATTTACGGCGTGCGCCCTGGAATTTACGGCGTGCGCCCTGGAATTTACGGCGTGCGCCCTAGAATTTACGGCGTGCGCCCTGGAATTTACGGCGTGCGCCCTAGAATTTACGCCGTGCACCCTGGAATTTACGGCGTGCGCCCTGGAATTTACGGCGTGCGCCCTGGAATTTACGGCGTGCGCCCTAGAATTTACGCCGTGCACCCTGGAATTTACGACGTGCGCCCTGGTACTGGACTGACCCAGCTAAAATGGTGGATTAGATATGTCGATTTTAGGGGCGCATGCCATGCGCCCCTACGGTTTCGGGGCGTAAGATTAATTGATCAAATAAGGTGTGCCGAGCCAGTACTGGTGTGGCACACCTTATTTGGTGGATTAGAATTGTAGGGGCGCAGGTTGTGCGCCCAGAAAATCGCCAAAATCTATCCCACTATTTTAGGTGTGCCGAGCCAATACCCTGACATTTTCAGCGATTAAACCGTCACGAAATTCGCCGCCGTGAGCGTGGTTGTATCCACCCCATCCAGGATAGCCAGAACCTCACTACCAACCAGGATCTCATTGCCACTCAAGGTGAGAGAACCGAAGTCCAAACCACCAGAAAGACCAATCAAATCTGAACCCAACTGGAAGTCAGTAATTGTATCAGTACCTTCCCCAGGCGCAAAGACAAAGGTATCGCCACCCTTACCACCGGTTAACAAGTCATCCCCTGCACCGCCAGTGAGGATGTCAGCACCTTTGCCACCATCAAGGGTATCATTGCCAGCACCGCCGTTGAGAATGTCATCGCCGCCAGCACCGATATTGAGATCATCTCCCAGTAGCAAGTCATCACCATTACCACCGTTGAGGACATCCCCACCCGTGCCACCGATTAAGGTATCATTGCCTGCCAAACCGTCGAGGGTATCTGCACCATTGCCACCGTTGAGAAAGTCATCCCCGGCGTCACCGCTGAGGATATCAACGCCATTACCGCCGTCGATAATTAGTCCAGCAACGGCAGTCACTCCTACCGTCACCGCCCCAGTGCTACTGTCGGTGCCATCGCTGAGGGTATAGTTAAAGCTAGCATCCCCGGTGAAACTATTGTCTGGGCTGAAGATGATAAAGTCATCGCTAAAATCACCCACAGTACCATTATCATTCAGGGTGACAGTGCCGCCTACTGCGTCGCTAACACCTGTGATGCGTAAATCCGAAGCTGGGTTATCAGCATCGGTATCATTGGCGAGGAGGGTGCTGACGTTAATGGTGAGGGGGGTATTTTGAGCTGTGGTAACGCTGTCGGCATTGGCGACGGGAGCAATGTTGGTTGGAGCTAGTTCATATTGAAAGTCATCATAGCCAATACCACCAAAATCGGTGATGGTGTTGATACTAATGCGGGTAATGTTACTAAATGAGGATAAATCGATCAGATCTGGGTTGAAGCCATTTCCATCGGTGACGAGATTAACGGTTTCAATCGATCCATCAGCCGTCTCGACAGTAATCAGAGCTGCCGTACCATTGGTATTGTCACCTACTACCCTAAAGGAGAGATTATTAACGGGTTGCTCAAAATCTAGGTAAAGGTTTTGGTTCCCATCAAGATTGCCGTTTGCATCTGTTACACCGATAAGGTTTGGACTAGAGGTGTTGAAAATATCAGCAGCGGACAATGTTGAGACATTATAGCCTGAATCCGATGAGAATGTTACTCCGTCGTACTGATCACTGACAACTGCACCACCAGATAAATCGTCAAAATTGATTACTGTCGGCATGACTTATCACCTTTATCGTTAGTTTTTATTGTTTTGGAGTTGAACCGTTAGAACTACTCTAGCCAGATTACAGAACGAAAAAAACACATAAAGTTAGCTATTGCTCCTGCCCTAATCTTCACCAAATTTTCCCCACAAATTCATGGAGTCTTTACAAAAACGGGTTGACGTTTGACTGGGCTTTATTTATGAAGGAGCATTTAATACACAGATTGTTTTTTTGTCAACATATTAAATTAGCTAATTTTACCGTTCAAGTTAGCGACTTGAGGCGGGAGCCATGTGATATCCTATATCTATTCAGGTAACAACCTTTTGACGGTATGTGGCGTCAAGTCAGCGTGAATGGTGTAGGGGCGGGTTTAGTCTTTAGTAATTTGCCATCTTCAACTAGAGGGATGGTTCAAATTATCCCATTGGCTAGGGGCGGGTTTAGTCTCATCGGGGTTAACAACGAAAAGATAGTCGTAAAACCCGCCCCTACAGTCAAATTTCACCTGTGAACTGCCGTTTTTTTCCTCAACACTGTTTCAACTGGTTGTGATATGCATTCTACTCAAGACCTATTTGATTTCGCCCTGGAATCAATCAAAAATAAAACTCAAACCGAACTGAACTATATCCAGAAAGTCTTACTCTGGGAAGTCCTGAATAATCCCCAAAAAAGCTATGGAAAAATTGCCGAAGAGCAAAATTATTCGGAGCGATATATTAGCCATACTATTGCGCCGCAATTATGGGAAAAGCTTACCTCTGTCTGGGGAGAAAAAATTGGCAAAAAAAATTGTTACGTTCAGTTATCTAACCGACTCGCACAAAAAAAGCAACTCTACCCGTCTCAGTTAAGCCCAAACCAACAAAGGATTTCCTGCCAATTGCCCGGTAGCCCCATTCCCTTAGAGTCTCCGTTTTATATCGAGCGCTCTCCCATCGAATCCAAGTGTTATCAAGAAATTCTCAAACCGGGTGGATTACTGCGGATTACCTCTGCCAAAAAGATGGGGAAAACTTCTCTAGCGCAACGAATTATCAACCGGGCTAAACAGTACAACTTTCCCACAGTATACATCAGCTTAAACTTAGTCGAGAGTCAACTATTCAGTTCCACCGCAAAATTCTGGCGTTGGTTTTGTGCCAACCTGACTCGACAGCTCAAGTTAGAGTCTCAACTCGATGACTACTGGGATGAAGATATGGGTAGTTTAGTCAGTTGTACTGCCTATGTCCAAGACTATATCCTGCCAGCAATCGATTCTCCGATACTCCTAGTATTAGATGACGTGAACCAGTTGTTTTCCTTTCCCTCCTTAAGCCATGAATTTTTAGCCTTGTTGCGTAGCTGGCATGAGCAAACAAACTACAATGTAATTTGGCAAAACCTGAGACTGGTGACTGTTAATTCAACGGATTGTTATATTGCCTTAGATGTGAATAAATCACCGTTTACTGTCGGGTTATGCTTAAGTTTACCCAGGTTTACCGCTGCTCAGGTTGAAGAATTAGCCCGACAGTATGGAGTTCAGTTATCATCAACGGAATTAGCCGAACTGATGAGTTTATTAGGCGGATTTCCCTATTTAGTGAATTTAGCGCTTTATCATAGCGTGTTTGACGATATCCCGTTAACGGAATTATTCAGCACAGCCACCAGCGAAACCGGAATTTTTAGCCAACACTTGCACGAACAATTAAACTATCTGCAAAACTATCCTGAGTTAGAGACAGGTTTTCAGCAAGTTTTGAGGGCGCAAGCACCTGTGGAATTAGAGCAAGTATTGGCATTTAAGTTAAAAAGTTTAGGTTTGGTGGATCTCAATGAAACCACGGCTACGGTGAGTTGTCAGTTGTATCAAGAGTATTTTAGCTATGCGACTCAATTGATCATTGGTCATTAGTCATTGGTCCTTTGTCCTTTGTCCTTTGTCCTTTGTCAAAACACTGATTTCACTGATTTATTGTTCAGATGCGGGTAGGGGATGAAAGTTTAGTTACACTGATTACACAGAAAGGTTAGTTCTCTATTATTTGTCCTACTCGCTGCCCGAAAAGAAGTACGCTACGTCATTTTATCCTCTAAATCACTCGCTCATTTCCGCCGTCAATGGGAATATTCGCCGCTGTTGTTTTACTGAATAAATTTCCACAGAGTTCTACGGCTAATTCAGCGACATCATGGCTGGTTATTTCAACCTTGAGTAGATTATTGGTTTTATATTCGTCTACTGTTAAACCATAAGCAGCCGCACGAGACTTTAATACCTCTTCTGTCCAAATTCCGGTATCAAAAACGGCATTCGGATGTACAGAGTTGAGCCGAATGTTATCTTGACTCCATTCCAAAGCCGCCACCCTTGTCAATTGATTTAACGCCGCTTTAGACGCTGAATAGGCAGCAGCGCCAACTCCAGGTGCATAGACATTTTTTGAGCCAATGACGACAACTCGACCACCTTTGGGGGCTAATTTTAAAAATGGATGACTTTCTCGCATTAAAATTAAGTTAGCATCTAAGTTAATAGTGAGAACCTTGCGCCATTCCTGGGTTGATAAGTCTTTAATCGGACAACCGGCTGTAAAGATGCCCGCATTGAGGATTAAGATATCTAAGCCACCGAATTTACGCATTCCTTGTTCGAGAGCTTGAGTAATGGCGTTGTCATCGGTGACATCACAGGTTATGCCGATAAAGTCAGGACGATTATAGAGGGTTTCAATATCCGAATTAATATCTAAACCCACAACAGCAGCACCTCGTTGCAATAGAGAGTCTACACAGGCTTTACCAATACCCGACGCGGCGCCTGTAACTAAGGCAATTTCTCCGGTGAAGGCGGGTTCTTTGCCTGCTTTGTTTAATTTGGCTTGTTCTAATTCCCAATATTCGACGGCAAAGATATCTTGGGCGGATAGGGGTTTATATTCCTCTAAGTTGGTCGCCGTTTCGATCACATCAATAGTATGATCATAGATATCAGCCACAATATTGGCGGCTTTAATGGTTTTGCCAACTGTACAGAGTCCTAATTCCGGATCAAGAATAACTCGGGGAATCGGATCTAATATAGTATGGTCAGGACTAGAATAGGTTTGGAAATAGTCTTGATAAGCTTGACTATAGGCTTCAACATCTTGACCGATTAAAGGCAGACGCTTGGTGCGAATCACATGATCTGGTGTCGCTGGACCTTGTTGAGAAATTACCCCAATATCTTCGCGTTGGGCAAATGCCATATATTTAGGCGCTTGATCACTGGATAAAATAACCGGAAATCCGGCTTTTATGGAAAGCTGATGCCGTAATTTGGCTAAGGGTGTAGCTAAAGGTTTTTCTTGCCAAACACTACTGGGAGACGGAGAATAAGCGTTATGGTTATGTAAATAGTCTTCCGCTGCACTAACCAGTGAAATCATTCTCTCGTAAGACTCTTTAGCGGTATCCCCAAAGGAAAAAATACCATGATTCATCAAAACCATTCCGATAGTATTTTCATCGGCTTCTACTGAAAATTTCTCTCCACAGAGTCTGGCTAAATCGAATCCTGGCATAATATAGGGAATGATCACAACTTTATCACCATAAATTTCCTTAATTCTCTGCAAACCGTTGGGAGTATTGGTAATGGTGACAATCGCATCGGCATGGGTATGATCCACATATTTGTGGGGTAAAATGGCATGGAGAATAGTTTCAACAGAAGGAGAAGGGGCTGTAGCAACAGTCATCTGAGTTTTCAGCTCATTGACCATCTGAGAATCAGATAATGTTGGCAGTTTGGCTAATTTCAACAGATGAGCCATTCTCACGGGAGCAAACCCTTGTTTCTGAATCGTGGCTAAATCCCAACCACTCCCTTTGACATAAAGAATGTCTTCTCCTTCTCCGACTAGGTTTTTTTCGGTAATTTTGACCGAGGTATTGCCGCCGCCATGCAAAACTAAAGATGGATCTTTTCCTAAGAGACGAGATGTATAAACTCTGAGTTCTAAGTCACTTTGATAGTGACTGGCTTCTTGAGGATTCCAGAGATTTTTCATCATTAATCTGTATGTTGGGTTTGACACTCTCTTGTGTAAAAATAGCGGATACGGACACAATAGAGTTCAATCATTATACGGGTTTTCCGGTGTACAATGGCAAGGCGCGATCGCACCTGGGTTATCTGGATTGATCACGATTTCCATCGGTTCATCCATTCGTAGGGGCGCACGCCGTGCGCCCATGATGTCGGCGTGCGCCCATGATGTCGGTGGTTGTCGCCATGGCGTTTCCTTTGTGTATCCTGGGGAGAAGCGATCGCGCCTAGGTTATCTTCACTTTACTGCGATTATCTGGATTAACCACGGTTTACGTTCATCCAGATTATTGCCTTGGGGTTTTTTGGGTGTAACATCGTCCATGCGATCGCACCTGGGTTATTTTAAATGTACCTGGGTTATCTGGATTGATCACGATTTCCATCGGTTCATCCATTCGTAGGGGCACACGCCTGGTAATGGGTGCACGCCTGGTAATGGGTGCACGCCTGGTAATGGGTGCACGCCTGGTAATGGGTGCACGCCTGGTAATGGGTGCACGCCTGGTAATGGGTGCACGCCTGGTAATGGGCGCACGCCTGGTAATGGGCGCACGCCTGGTAATGGGCGCACGCCTGGTAATGGGCGCACGCCATGCGCCCCTACAGTTGACAACGGGGGTGGATTTAAACGGCGGGTGATTAGAATGGTAAATCTAATTCCATTGATTGATAATTGGGATCATGGTACGGGTTGTCTGCGTCAGATTCCCATCGACGGGGATTGTTGATAATGTAGTTTCGGATGTTGAATAATGATTTTTGATTGCGAATGATATGTTCGTAATAGTTCCGTTGCCAAATGGGAGTTCCAATTGATTGACGCATCAGGTTAATGCGTTTGGTGACAGTGGATTTAAACCCAGCAATAAATGATGATAAGGAACGAGCTGGGCGATGGATGGGTAAATTGGATAAGGGTGTATCAGGTTGTTTCCCTGTGGGGGAAGTATATTCAAATTGAGGAAACCCAGGGTTGTTTCCCTTATCGATTGGATCAATGGGATGATTATTTCTTTCTTTTGATGGGGTAATGATGACAATACCGTGGAGATGATTGGGCATAATTATCCATGCATCCAATTCAATTTCTTGGCGTAATTGAGCCGAATACAGCCATTCTTGGGCGACAATCTTACCAATTTGATTTAAACCCATTTTCCCGTTGCGAATTTCGCCAAACCAGCAGTGGCGTTGGTATGTGCAAAGGGTGACAAAATATGCCCCAGGTTGGGCGTAATTGTAACCCTTGAGGCGAATCGAATGGCGATGATATTGACATCCTCCCCCGGCTAAAGAGCGCGGGGGATTCCTCACCACGCCACCTTTTTAGGGGTGGTCGCTGATTGGGGTTGACGCTTCGCTGAAGGTTGCCTCCAAATGAGGTCTTACACCCTCTCCACGTCCGTTTATA
>NZ_JAVKEW010000243.1:0-72333 GCF_040226375.1 Coleofasciculus sp. G2-EDA-02
TTTTCTACCAAAACCCCACCGCGAATGCTTCGCCCAACCCCCGAAGCATTCGCGCCCAGATACATCGGTTTTCTACCAAAACCCCAACGCGAATGCTTCGCCCAACCCCCGAAGCATTCGCGCCCAGATACATCGGTTTTCTACCAAAACCCCAACGCGAATGCTTCGCCCAACCCCCAACCCCCAATCACTTTTCCATGAATCAAAATTATCCTCAATTTAAATCGGCGGTTGTCGCGTCTAAGTTAACGACAGCCTGTATCAAATTTGACAAATATCTGGCGAAAATAAATCAAACGCCTCTAACTGAAATTCGTCAAAAACTACGCCATGAACTTAATACCTATCGCCATCAAGGAATGCTGAGTGTTGTGGTGGTGGGACAATATGGGGCGGGAAAATCTACCCTCATTTCAGCTTTAACAGGGCGACGGGATATTGCCATTCATTCAGATATCACAACGGATCAGATCACTCATTATAATTGGCAGGGAATAGAACTTATCGATACCCCTGGACTCTTTACAGAACGGCAGGATCATGATGAAATAACTTATGGCGCGATCGCGAAGGCAGATTTGTTGGTTTTCTGTCTTACCTCAATGCTATTTGACGCCATAACGGTGGAAAATTTTAAGCAGTTAGCCTACCATCAAGGCTATCGCTGGAAAATGATGCTGGTGATTAATAAAATGTCTGATGAGGCGGGTGATGATAGTGAAAAAATGGCTAACTACCGTCGCAGTTTGGCGGAAGCCTTACATCCCGATAATCTTGATGAATTTCCCATCTGTTTTATTGACGCAAAAGACTACTGTGAAGGAATCGATACAGGGGATAAGTTTCTGATAGACGTGAGTCGTTTTTCCACCTTAATAGAAACATTGAATACTTTTGTCGAACAGCGAGGGTATTTGAGCCGATTTGATACACCCATTCGCATCGCCTTAAGCTGTGTGGATGACGCGCAATTCCACCTCAGTCGTACCACCCCCCAAGACTCCATATTCTTAGAAATTATTACCCGCATAAATCGCATTCTACACCAAGAACGCCATCGGCTGCGTACCAAGATTCAGGGGATAATTCTGCGTCTATCTGCCGCGATTATTCAAGAAGGGGATATCCTACAATTAGCCTTGGGTAGCCAACTTAACTTTGAACAATTGACTCAGCGAACGGCACTGAATATCCAAAACCATTATGAACAAGCGGGACAAAAGATAGCTAATACCCTGAAGCAGGCGATGATATCTCTGTACCAGCATGTTAGTACAATCTTGAAAGGAAACCTAGTGCATATTTTGCTAGAATCCTGGGAAAATCTTCAACAGAATAGTGAAAATTTAGATAACTATAAAAAGGCACAACGCATCCAGCATAAACTGCATTGGCTGAAAAATTTTAGGGATACTGTTAAGATGATATCAGAAAACTCTCCCCAGAATTTAGCCGAGTTTCAAGTCAAACCTTGGCAGGCGGTAGAAGCAATGACTCCGATTGTTCATATCTCCCATTTCTTGAGTTCAGCGACAATCCTTTTCTCGGAAAAAGCTGAATCAGATAGTCGGGAATCCGCCGCACAGATGGAAAAGCAAATGAGCGATATTATCCGTTATATTACAACTCAATTTCAGACAATTGCTAAATATTTGGCAAATCAAATTAATGTTCAACTGTGGGAAGTAGAGCAACAAACCTATCGCAAACTTGAGCAACAAATTAGCGTCAAACTGCAGCAAGAAATAGACGCGATCGCAGGTGCAAATAAAGAGGTGAAACAATTATCTGAAATTCGCCGTGAATTTGAGCGAATTTTGCAGTATATTAGCAAAGAAACTGTAAATTCAGCGGTTGTCTCAGGAACAGATGACAAGTAATACAAAATCCAGTAGAATAAGTCCACGAAGGTGGACTTTGTTTGTGTAGCTGTGACTTCTAGTCGCCTAGTTATCCCAGGAACAAATGACAGGTAATACAAAATCCAGTAGAATAAGTCCACGAAGGTGGACTTTGTTTGTGTAGCTGTGACTTCTAGTCGCCTAGCCTAGTTATCCCAGGAACAGATGACAGGTAATACAAAATCCAGTAGAATAAGTCCACCTTGGTGGACTTTGTTTGTGTAGTTGTGACTTCTAGTCGCCTAGTTTTCTCTATTTTAGGCGTGCCACGTCAGTTGATGGCGAAGACAGCGCAACTACGAAATTAAGGGTTGATGAAGTCTAGATGAGTTCCTTCCAAGCGGCGTAATTCATCGGGAGTTCCCGTTAGTTTGAGTTGTCCATTCTCTAGGAGTACAATCCAATCGGCGCGGTTAATCACGCGAGGGCGATGACTAATCATAATTGTGGTTTTACCTTGGCGATGAAAGAGTAATTTGTCTAGAACTTCTGCTTCGCCTACGGGGTCAAGAGCGCCTGTTGATTCATCTAAAATAAGTATCGGAGGATCAGTGACAATTGCCCTAGCTATGGCTAATCGCTGTCGTTGTCCCCCAGAAATATTCGCACCGAATTCGCCTAAAACCGTTTGATACTTATCGGGAAGTTGATTAATAAATTCATCAGCATTGGCAATTTGACAGGCGGTGACAATTTGCTCAAACGTGGCGTTGGGATAGCTGAATAGAAAATTTTCTAAAATGGAACGACTCCAGAAATGGGGCTCTTGGGGAACCAGGATAACCTGCTGTCGTAAACAGTCCAAGGAGAGATCCGGGAGATTATAAATGCCAATGCGAATATTGCCCGATTGCAGGGAATAGAGACTGGCGATGAGTTTGGCTAAAGTGCTTTTACCACAGCCGGATTTACCGATTAATGCGATAACTTTCCCGCCGGGAATGGTGAGAGAAAAATCCGTGAGCAGGTTCACTCGTCCGGTATGATGGAAGTTAAGATTGGTGCAGATAATATCCGCCGCGTCGGGAATTTTGGCAAAGGGTTTTTTGCTGTCATCTGGAGTTTCTGGAGTGGCGTCGATGACTTCAGTTAATCGTTCTGTCGCGGTTTGGGCACGGGTGAATTCATCCACAAAGGTAATTGTGGTTTTGATGAAGCTGGTAAAATTACCATTCATGCTGTTAAATGCCAGCAATTGACCGATGGTTAATTCGTCTCCAATGACTAGGCGACTCCCAAACCAGAGTAAGGCAATACTACCAATATTGGAGACTAATCCGGAGAATACATTATTATAAATGGCAATTTGAATCGTGCGGAATGTGACATTCGCAAGGCGACCAAATCTACTTTGAAATTCCTCCCAGGCTTGGGGGGCGGCGTTGGTGGTTTTTAGGGTGAGGGCACCTTTAAAGGTTTCGACTAAAACCCCTTGGTTTTCGGCATCGGTGACTAGAACTCGACGAGTTTTCTGTTGCAGAGTAGGGAGAAAAATGATGGTGGAAAGGGTCATTAACACAGCAATTACCGCCGCCGCAATCGTGAGTTCCCAGCTATAGAACAGCATGAAGCCCAAGGAAACTAGGGCAATAAAAAATTCACTGGGGAGGCTGATAATGGCTTGGGAAACCAGTTGGTTAATTTCGCGGATATCGCGGAGACGGCTGACGATTTCGCCACTGCGGCGGGATTCGTAGTAACTTAAGGGAAGGCGCAGAATTTGCCGTCCGAATTCCAGGACAAGTCCCAATTCTAAGCGTTGGGCAAAGTGGGCAATTAGATTCGATTGTACGAGTTGTAGGCTGCTTTGCACCAGGTTCATCACCATCACCGCAACGACTACACCCGTTAGCAATTGGGTATCCCCCTGTACCAACACCTCATCGGTGAGAATTTGAATGAAGAAGGGGTAAGCTAGGGAAAGTAAACCGAGAACCAGGTTAATTAATAAGGCTTCACCGAGAATGCCTTGATAGGGTAAAACTCGCTTGAAGAAGCGGAGAAAACCACTGGGTTTATCGCTATCATCCGGTTGGCTAAAAAAGCGACTCGCATCAGGTTGGAGTAAAAGCATTACCCCATTAAACCAACCTTGGGCGAGTTCGGATTTGGACAGATAACGGATACCTACACCGGGATCAGCGATGATGTATTTTTTGCCCCGTTGTCCATATAATACGACCCAGTGATAGCCTTTCCAGTGAATGACGGCGGGTAAGGGGGCTTGATCTAATTTGTCGAGGATTTCCGGGGTGGCTTTGACGGAACGGGCATTAAAACCTAGGGCTTCCGCGCCTCGTTTAAGTCCGAGTAAAGTGGTTCCTTGTTGTCCGGTACCAACAGCTTCTCGGATACGACTAATGGTAAAGGTACGCCCGTGGTGTTTGGTAATCGTCGCCAAACAAGCGGCACCGCAGTCTTCTTCGCTGTGTTGGAGAACACTCTGATATTTTTTCACCGCTAAGAAGGCAAAACCTTATTGTATCGTTATTGACTTTTGCCGAGCAAGATTTTCCACAACAATCCTAACCCGATAAATGTTCTTTTGAATTTTTGAATGATTGAACTAGGTATAAATACTTGTGTTTACCCCGATTTCATGGTACGAAAAAACAAGCTTCAAGTTGAAGTGCCGAATGGGGAGCATAAGTCTAGTGGAATCTAGATGAGGCGGCAAAGTTTGCTTAGCAAGAATGGCTATTTCACGACCGACTTAGACAAACGATATATCTATATAGTTATGGCGTACCACGCATCATTTGACGTTTAAAGATTCTATTGGTAATATATCCAATAAGTAAAATTAATTTTAGTAGATTAGAGAAAAATGGAAGAATTTAAAGATAAAGAATTGTTTGTAGAACTTACCCCTGAAGAACTAGAAGAGTTGAAAGGGGGATTACTTCCTACTTTCCGGGGTTATCCTCATCCTCAACCAAGTATAACGGGTCCCTTTCTAAGTAAGCTCTTCCCAGGATTCCCATATGGAATGCCTGAATTTGACTTTTTAAGGAAGAATAAATATACGTAATTTTTGATCCGTCAAAAAGTCGTCTCAAAACAACGTCGCATTTTTCGGTCAGGTGGGGATTGCCTACCTGAAGACTGACTCAGAAAAAAGGCAGTTTTATAGGGAGTGCGCTCCCTAAACATTTTAGTAAATTTTTAGGACTTGGAGTAGCGTGATTTTATGGCACCGACTGGAGAGTGTCAGCGAATTTTACAGATCCACCCAACTCGAAAATGTAATCTACAATGTCTTCATTGCTACTCCTCTTCTAGCCCTCAAGAACAGGAGGAACTGGATGAGGTACTTCTCCAACAGGCAATAGCCGACGCTAGTGCAGAAGGCTATACAGTTGCTAACATTTCAGGTGGAGAACCCCTTTTGTACAAACCACTCGACAAGCTGCTGGAACAGGCTCATCAATGTGGTATGGTAACAACCGTTACCTCAAATGGGATGCTCTTAGATGAGAAACACCTGGAAAAGCTACGTAACCGGGTGGATTTACTCGCAATTAGTCTTGACGGTGTACCTGCATTCCATAACCGAATGCGCTCTTTAGATCAAGCTTTTGAGATAATGGCATCAAGACTTGAAGGGCTTCGACAATCGGGCATTCCTTTCGGATTTATTTTTACTCTAACACGGTACAATCTTCAGGACTTAGACTGGGTAGCCAATTTCGCCATTGAACAAGGAGCGAAATTATTGCAAATTCATCCCCTTGAAGAAGTTGGACGTGCCAAGGAGCGTTTAGCGGGAGTAAGAGCAAACGAGAACCAATTCGCCTATGCCTATCTGCAAGGGATGCGCCTGCAAAAAGCCTTTGGGGATCGCCTTTATGTGCAAGTTGATCTTGCCCACCGAGATGTGTTGCGGGCATATCCTGGTATGGTTTTTGCAGATACGTCTTTACTTGAAAATACGGAGGGCTTATTTGGTGATATTTTATCGCCACTGATTATTGAGGCTGATGGTACAGTTGTGCCAATTCAACATGGATTTGCTCGCCAATATGCTCTGGGAAATTTGCGACAAGCGTCTCTCAGGCAACTGGCGGCTAATTGGCGTCGGCAATGCTACCCTTCCTTTTTAGAACTTTGCCGTCGGGTATTTGAGGAACTAACGGCACCGACTGAGATACCCATCACTGACTGGTATGAAGCAATCGCCTCTCACGCCGAGGAATGAGGGCAAACATTTTGGAAAAGTCGTAAAACTCTGATATTTGGTCACTGTGTCAGAATGAGCCATATTAGTATTAGATCTAGACTGCACGCCGTGGTTTGATGGGCACACGCCGTGGTTTGATGGGCGCACGCCGTGGTTTGATGGGCGCACGCCGTGGTTTGATGGGCGCACGCCGTGGTTTGATGGGCACACGCCGTGGTTTGATGGGCGCACGCCGTGGTTTGATGGGCACACGCCGTGGTTTGATGGGCACACGCCGTGGTTTGATGGGCGCACGCCGTGGTTTGATGGGCGCACGCCGTGCGCCCCTACAATAACTAAAAAGGGTCTGCTGAATAAGTCTGGTGGAGGGGGTAGGGAGCAGGGGGAGCTCTTGAAGCAGGGGGAGTCAGAGTACATTTTCCCTGATAGCGGTGCAAGGGTATAAAAGGGTTTAACCCGGATTTCTTGAACTTGAGCAAATATCAATGCAACTCAAAGCCTTGATAGCTAAGGGTTTGGGGGTTGTGCAGCAAGCCCTAAAAAAGTATTCTAATGGTTATGGTTAAAAGTAGGAGGCTCAAGCACCAGCACCGAGGGAACCCACTCAGGTTGGGCTAATCGCAACAGTTGATAACCAATCCCTGCAAGCCCCGTCATCAATCCTGGTGTTTCGACGCCTAAAGGTACTCCACACAGCCAGCCATATTCATCGATACTATGGAGAATCATCGCGCTCAAACGGTTTAGATGATCCTGCCATTGAGGATCATTGAGGGTAAGACTAGCTTGCAGTAATAATTCTAGATTACCCAGGTCGCCGTGACATAAGGAATGATTCATCCCGAATCCTTGGGTAAGCGTGGTTTTGAGGGCGGTGTCGATTTCTGCACGAGTTTCGGTATCCTCCAGATGAGGCATAGAGCGCAATCGAGCTAAGCCAATTCCCGTAGCACCGTGACACCAAGCTGTCATATAATTGACTTGTCCTGGACTTCCAGAAAGCACGGTAGTCTCAAATTCTCGCAGATCGGGCCAATTTCCGACATCTGAGGAAAAGAGACTGCGTTCATAAGCGATCGCATCCTGTGCTGCTTCCTGAAATCGCTCCTCCCCTGTGACAGCAGCAAGTTCCAGCAACGCCCAAGCTATCCCTGCTACACCGTGGGAGAATCCAGTCAGGGGTTTTTTGCCCATACTAACTGACATCCAACCAATCCCCACCGTCATCTTCTGGGCGCAAGCCAGCAGGCGATCGCCACATTCAATAGCTGTATCAATTATGCGTTGAGAAGGATTACAGTGATACAAACTCAGCAAACTACCAATGCACCCAGCCGCACCGCCAATTATATCGAATTGTTCGTCTTTTTCAATAAGTTCTGTGAAATGATCCAGTAATCCTTCAGCCTCAGCTAAGAGTTCCGGTTGCTGCCACAGTACACTTAAATGGGTGAAAGTGTAGATAATCCCGCCCCAGCCACTGAAACCCCCAATCGAGGGAATCAATGATGAACTTTCCTCGATCTGATGTTGAATGGATCTCAAGGCAACTCGTGCCAATTGGGTGTAGCGTTTCTCCTTTGCGATCGCGCCCAGATAAGCTAAGAATAAAGCAATCCCTGGTATACCATCATAGAGATCCATCCCCAAGGGTAACAATGTCCAGTGGCGTGCCTTAATCAAGGTTAACCCCAGCCAGGTAACATCTTCGGAGCCCCGCAAGGCTAAGGTTTCGATGTGATCGCCAATTCGACAAGCCGCCGCCAAAAGTTGTTTGCGAGTGACACGAGTCTGGGTTTCTTTAAGATGATAGGTTGTCCATCCTGCCCGATCCCCATCCATTGACAAGGTTGTCAGGGAAGCGTGAATAAACCACAGTTGACGAGTTAAATCCTCTGCACTCAGTTGCTTAAGGCGGCGTTGCACCAATGCCATTCCCGATTCGGTGAAAAAATCAGCAATTTGTGGGTTGGTTAACCTCTCCCCCAGCTTCTTTTTATCCCCCCTTGCCCCCCTTTCAAAGGGGGGGATGGAGGGATGGGTACTCCTCCATAGATGGCGGGAATTGGGGCGTGTGGTAAACATGGGGATATCACCCTGCCACAAATCATCCCGTTCAGCCGGAATTACTTTTATTAGATTGGGGCGACGGGGAACTTCTTGCCAGAGGCGATCAAAAAAGCGATCGCGATCCAAGGCGTTACGCAATAAGTCAGGATGAAAACTATCCTGTAATAGTAACCCATAAGTTTGGGTGGGGCGCAAGATCACCCGTACTTCATCCTCTGCAAACTGGGCTACTATGCCATGTTCCGATAACAATTCGTCTCGGTGATTTAGGAGTAACTGATAAACTTCTGTAAACCCAGTTGCGATCGCGTCGGTGTAGTCGAGTACATTAACCTCACTATCATTAAGTCTAGGACGATTCTGACTTCCTGGCATCGCCATTCGCTCTTTCGTCAACCGCATCTCATCGGTACCTGTTCCCACCCAAGACGGTACAGGATTTGGCGTCATCTGCCCTGCGGCACCACCTAAACCACTGAAGTCAATCCCTTCGGATTCCGCATTTGCCCAAATTCGCTGCGGTAGTAATCCTACCCGCAAAACGGAGTCAACCATCCTTTTACTGGCAACAACGAATGATTTTTGATGATCAAATTCCTCACTTTCCGGGTGAAACAAAGATTCTAAGTCAACTAAGACTGGGGCTTCACCCGCTGCGATTAAATTTTCATAGTGGAAATCCATTGCTTCCATAGCATAAAGTAATGCCAAGTAGCCCCCCTGCCTTTGGTAAAAACGCTGAACAGCTTCTGGGGAATTACAAGGTTGGGCGCGAACAAATTCCACCCAGCCGTAGGTATAGCGATTAATCACATTTAGGGTACGAAATGGGGGGTGGTTGCCCCGTTCATTCAGCCAAGTGAGGAGTTCCTGAAAATGCACGTCTATTGCTAGAGATTTAGGCTTATAGACTATCTGAAAGCCCGAACTAAACGTGGCAATTATTACCGAACGCCCGCCCCGATGTTTGTCTCCTGCACCCGTATCGAGTTGTACTAATACACCTGGAGCTGTTTCTGGCGTAAATGTGGTGCAAATAGCCTCCCAATCAGCACAGAGGTGTTGGATAAATTCTAGGCTAAAGTTGACCCACTGATCGATGCAGATAACGACTTGCCGAGCCAGAACCGGGTACTCTTGGAGTAGAGAGAGGGCAATGTCGCGGTAAGCGAAGCTATTCCGCAGGAAATCGCGCAAGCGTTGTAAGAAGCTGAAGAAGCGATCCTCTGGGGTATTGCCCTGCAATTGTCCTTGTAGACGAGCCACATTTAATTCCAGTACCATTGTGCGACTCAACCTCCACAGCAATTCTCCTGGCAGATTGGCAAATAGCAACCTGACTACTGTGTTGGGGTCAAAGGGCACATCAGATTGTTTCTGAATCAGCGACTCAATTCCTTTTTTGAGCCGATCAATTCCTTGGTTGATTAGCGGCTCAATTGCGTACAAAAAACCAGCTTCTTTTTGTTCTCCTAACTGTTCTGGAGGCAGGATTACGCTAGTATCAGCATCAGTATAATTGGCAAATCCATCTGCCAACTCCTGTAGCCAATCGGGACTATCAGGTAAACGATTTTTTACCGCTTCAATTGGCTCACCGAGGAGGTCAATAAATTCCTCCTCAGTAATGCCATCTATTGCCAGACGTTGAGCGAAGTATGAGTCAGTATTGAAGGGGGGTTGGGATTGCCAGCGCTGTCTTCGACGTTCAGCTAAATTAGTATCAACCTGGCTATTCTCGGTATTCCTCTCAACTGAACTGAGTGATGCAATACGTTCAATCAAGCTGAGTGCTTGATACCAGGCGGAAGATGGGAAGCTAGGTTGATTCCTACTATTCATGGCAGGAGTAAACTAAACCAATTCTATAAATTTATATTAATCTGAAGCCAAGCTAGCAGTGATATTTCAGACTCCTTGAATCCTCAAAAGTTCCCCCATTATAAACCTGGCTCTTCCGGACTTATTATGCAAAACTGTTAGTTAAAACGGCTTCAAATCCAGTTATACCGTGATTTTAGCCTCAACAGTCTAAGTTAACTCAAAATAATGCCAAAAAGCCTTGCTACGCAAGAATTTTTGGCGTCTTGAGGTAATTTAGCATAACAGGTACGGAAGATCCTTTAAAATTGCTATAGTTCGTTACTTATGATTCGAGTCTGTTTTGCATTCTGACAGCCGCCATGACCACAGGTACTGTATGCCGTATGACATAGACCACAGGTCAGTACAGCAGTCGCAATAATAATTGTCCATGCTGGTATGCCACCAGATACAGTTTCCATTTCCGCATCCGACAGCTCAATTAGTCCCGCTGGATTTTCGGGCAGTTGAACACGCTCCTCTTCACTTAAACTGTTGCGATACTCCTCATCCTTCCAAGCGCGAATGATATCGATATTTGACATTGCTTTAATCCTTGATGTTTACCGAACACAAGTTTATTATCCAGTTATAATAGCAGCATAAAAGCATTTTGTCAATAGTTTTATCTTACTTGTTGAAATGCCGAACAGCTTATATAGCGGAGGCAGTTGGCAGGAGGATGAGGGGATTGGAGTGGAACCGATACATACAAGTCGTGGTGAAAGTCAAGTTATAGTGTTTCCTAGGTCATTGCCAATGTGATAAGTGTAAATGTATGATAAGTAAACATATATAGGGTATAGGGTTGGCTACACAAGTTACCAATCCTTATACATCAAGGGTTATAGAATGATTAAAGGTGTATCAAGGGCAAGGTTTTGACACTTATACGCTGGAAATCCTGGCATTTTTCGAGGATGCGATATGAGACAGGGGGGTGAAACTGCTGCCTGTTGACTGTTGCCTCTTGTCTACCCTTTACCACAGCACTTATTCAGCAAACCCTATATACTTCAAAATAGAGGAACAGAAAAAATGTCAAACAACGATATCATCCGCGCTTGGAAAGATGAAGAGTACCGCAGGAGTTTGAGTAAAGAGGAACAGGCAAAGCTACCCGATAATCCGGCTGGAAGTTGGGAAGAACTAGAACTAGATGAACAGATGATGGAAGCCTTGGCAGGTGGTTTGCTGAGTGCTAGGGGGAAGTTTGAAAGAAGTAAACCCCATGTAAACATAAGCGGTTAATTGACTAGCGCTCTATTCGCCCCAATACAGTTTTCAACAATAATAGCCATAGCCACTCGCGGGTATTCCGATACCTGGTATGGCATCCAACTAAAGACCTCCAGTTAGAAACGCTATAGTAGTCGTGTCTACGGCTAAATCCTAGTCTAGTTCTCAACGGCTGCTATGGCATACAGCGATTTTTCATTGAATCAGGTTAAAAAAGCTTTTGGACTAATTGAAAAATCGGTTCAGCTTTTCAGTGATGTCGCTACATTAGAACCAAGTAATTGGCTACAGGAAACCCTTAGCTACAGCCTTAAATTAGCTCTGTTTTCCTCCAGTGAAAAAGCCCGTTCAGAATTTATTATTGCCCCCATTTTAATTGAGCTAGAACGACGAAATCCGAATAAACTATCCATCTATTCTGGCGAAAAGCTCGATGTAGACGAGGAGCAAGGGTTGAAAGGAGAATGTGATTTTATCTTGGCTAAAAGTCCTGTTTCTATGACGATGCAGGCTCCGATTGTCTCGTTGGTAGAAGCGAAGAAAAGCGATATCAAAGGTGGTTTGGGTCAGTGCATTGCTCAAATGTTGGGAGCGCAACGCTTTAACGAGCTAGAAGATAACTCAATTTCTGGGATTTACGGCTGTGTGACTACGGGAGAAGATTGGCAATTTTTGAAGCTAGAGGGCAATTGTGTTTTTGTGGATAACCAGCGATATTACATCAATGAACTGGAAAAACTGCTGGGTATTTTTCAATTCATCGTGGATAGTTACGAAACATCTTGACAACCGTGGGGACGCACTGACGTGCGCCCTGATTTATTGAACCCCAAAATTTATTGCCAAATGTAACAATTGTAGGGGCGGGTTTAGGAACAATTGTAGGGGCGGGTTTAGGAACAATTGTAGGGGCGGGTTTAGGGAATCAACTTAGCTAGTCAGAACTAACTGAACAACGAAACCCGCCCTGCCTCACTAATAAAAATCTTGCTTAATTCTATTATGCTCAGTGAATCAAACCCTAACATTCTCCGCCCAATTCAAAGCGACGAATTTCTCCCGCCCATCAGTCGCTGGACAACCCTAGGCGGATTGTTTCTAGTAGGCACCTGTGGCATCGCTGTAGCCCTTGCCGCTTTCACCAAATACAATATTACTGTAAAAGCCCCTGCCACAATTCGTCCAGCGGGTGAACTGCGTCTGGTACAAGCCGCCACCCCAGGAACCGTGAAAAGTATTCAGGTAAAAGAAAACCAACCTGTTAAACAAGGGGATATTATTGCTACCATTGACGACTCCCGCCTCCAAACTCAAAAAAGCCAGCTACAAAGTAATCTGAAACAAAATCAACAACAAGTTAGGCAAATCGACGCCCAGATTATTGCCCTCGATAAACAGATTAGCGCCGAACGCGATCGCACCCAACGCACCATCGCTTCCGCCAAAGCTGAACTTAACCACACCCAACGGGATTATCGAGATAGACAAATCACTACCCAAACCTCAGTTCAAGAAGCCCAAGCCAATTTAACCCAAGCCAAAGAAGATTTACAACGACAACAAGCACAGCTAAAATCAGCCCAGGCGAATTTAAAGTCCACCGAAGCCGCCTTAAACGCCGCCAAAGCCAGACGCGATCGCTATAAACCCATTGCTGAATTGGGCGCCCTGTCTGAGGATCAATTCCAGGAAGCCCAACTCTCTGTCACTCAACAAGAACAAGCCCTGGAAGCCCAAAAAGCCACCGTTGAAGCCCAAAAACAAGACATCGAACGATTCGCCGCCGCCATTGATGCAGCCCAAGCTAGACTAGCAGGGGCATCAGCCACCCTGAATCCCAGTAATGCTACCGTCGCCATAGCCCTAGAGAAAATCGCCCAAGAACGCGCTACAGGGGAAGCCAGCCTATCCCGATTAAACCAAGAACACTCACAACTGATCCAGCGTCGGGTGGAACTCCAGAACCAACTTAACCGAGATAGGAACGAACTCCAACAGGTGGAAACTGAACTGACGGGTACTGTGATTCGCGCTTCAGCGTCTGGGATTATCCAACAACTGAATCTCCGCAACCGAGAACAAGTCGTCAATTCAGGAGATGCGATCGCACAAATTGCTCCTAGTGAAGCGCCGTTAGTGATTAAAGCCCAAGTCCCCTCTCAGGATATCGGTAAAGTAAAAACAGGTCAACGGGTACAAATGCGCGTCTCTGCCTGTTCCTATCCCGACTACGGTACGCTTCCAGGTACAGTTAGTACCATTTCTCCAGACGCCATTTCACCCCAACAGAATGGTGTTAATCCGACTACAACTACAGCGAATCCGGCTTACGACGTAACCATTCAGCCCGAAGGTTTACAGTTGAATTCTAATGGACAAAATTGTCTGATTCAATCGGGTATGGAAGGGAGAGCCGATATTATTACCACAGAAGAAACGGTTTTGACGTTTATTCTCAGAAAAGCGAGATTGCTGACCGATTTGTAAGGCAAAGTCCGGTGATAAATGTTAATGTCGCATGGTTTACATGCAAAAATGTCATTTGGGTGAGGATTATGTATCCTAAGTAACCAGATGAATTGGGTAGTCCCCATAGATTATAGGGATGAAGGATGAGATATGAGAGATGGCAGATATAGCAATTCTAAATGAGTGTGACATTTGAGGGGATGGACTATAGATTAATTGAAATGAATGGTATTATTGGAGGATAATGAATCAACCTAACTATCTTGGTAAAGTTTATTTAGTCGGCGCAGGACCCGGAGATCCCGGATTATTTACCCTCAAAGGTAAAACTTTGTTAGAACATGCCGATGTGGTGGTTTACGACGCTTTAGTCAGTGCGCCGATTTTGGCAATGATTAACCCGAAGGCAGAAAAGATTAATGGCGGAAAACGGCGCGGGCGTCATTCATTACCCCAGGAACAAACCACACAGTTGCTAATTGAAAAAGCCAAAACAAATGCCGTTGTGGTACGCCTCAAGGGGGGTGATCCCTTTGTATTTGGGCGCGGTGGGGAAGAAATGGAGGATATAATTCGGGCGGGTGTGTCGGTAGAAGTGGTTCCAGGTATCACGTCGGGGATTGCAGCACCCGCTTATGTGGGGATTCCCTTGACCCATCGCCAGTATAGTTCATCCGTCACCTTTGTCACCGGTCACGAAGCCGTAGGTAAATATCGCCCCCAAGTCAATTGGCAGGCGATCGCACAGGGAAGTGAAACTATTGTAATCTATATGGGGGTGCATAATCTGGGCAATATCGTGGCGCAACTTACCGCCGCCGGACGTTCTCCAGACACCCCCGTGGCTTTAATTCGCTGGGGAACCACACCACAGCAAGAACACCTAATTTGCACTCTGGAAACCATTGTGCAGCAAGTGGAAGCAACTGGCTTTGAAGCGCCTGCGATCGCGGTTATTGGTGATGTGGTTAATCTACAGCAAATTTTGAGCCACTGCCAACCTATAATTTTTAGTTAGGATCACGCTTCGTGGAAATAGATGGTCAATTCCGGGTCATCCACACCTAAAAACAAGTTAATGCGCTGGTGGGAGTCCCTAACTCCCCCATCACGGTTATTAGTCATCGCCCTGGCTGCACCCTTGGCGGTGTTAAATGCATGGGCATTTTCGGAAATTTTCGCCTATTTTCAATCCCTACTTGTCACGGTATTGGCAGCTTCCCTGTTAGCGTTCCTGTTGAACTATCCGGTAAGCTGGTTAGAAACCCTGGGAATTAAGCGAGGATTAGCCGCTTTCTTTGTGTTTTTAGGGGCGCTATTGCTGTTGTTCGCTATTGGCGTAACGCTGTTTCCCCTAGTTCTTACTCAAGCCCAACAATTGGTGAGTCGTTTACCCGAATGGTTCGATTCTGGGCGGCGTCAGTTGATAATGTTGGATCAGAGGTTGGAAGATTTTAGCTTACCGATTAGCCTGGATGGTTTAATTATTCAAATCAATGACCGACTGAAGGGACAACTGCAAATAATCGCGTCTAAAACCTTGAACATAACTCTAAATTTAGCCGTGTTTACGGTAACCAAGGTTTTGGATGTACTATTAACCATTATTTCTACATTTTATTTACTCCAGCATGGTCAAGAAGTCTGGCGTAGTTTAATTGAATGGTTACCAAATAAACTGCAGAAATCGGCGTCGAATACTCTACGCTTAAGCTTCCAGAACTACTTTATCGGGCAGATTATTATTGCCACTTGTATGGCGTCGGGGTTAATTTCGCTATTTGTCTTACTCAAGGTTCCGTTTGGGTTGTTATTTGGGTTTACGATTGGAGTTATGGCACTTGTTCCCTTTGGCGGTTCTGTGGGTATAGCTTTAGTGACGTTACTTGTGGCATTGCGAGATATTGGTTTGGGGGTTCAGGTATTGGCGGTGGCGGTGGTTTTTCAGCAACTTGTGGAAAATTTATTAGCGCCGAGAGTTTTTGGTCGTGTTACGGGGTTAAATCCGTTTTGGGTGTTTATTTCTCTGTTAATTGGGGTAAGGGTGGGGGGATTATTGGGCGTGATTGTGGCGGTACCCACTGCTGTTGTGATTAAAGAGGCTTTGTTTGAGATAAGAAAGGCGAGAAAGGATCGCAATACCGGGGTGAATCCATCGGCTGAGTTGGTTCAAGATATGTAGGGGCGCAAGCCTTGCGCCCAGAAAGGCTGTAGGATTAAGTCTGTATATTTTTTTAACGCAGAGAACGCAGAGGTTTACGCAGAGAACGCAGAGGGAGTTAGTGGTGTATGGCAATCGGTTGTAATTTTAAGGCTAAAGCCCTGACTACGAACTTAAGGTAAGAGTTGATGAGAGTTTAAGGGTTTTGTTGTGTCCTGTGTAATGCAAAGTATGAACGCATCTAATCTGCGATCGCTGATTCGGTTTATTCTGTTAGGTATTATTGGCTTGGCTTTGGCGTTAGGGCTGGCGAATTGTGATACTCCCTCTACCCAAATTAGCCAGAGTTCCGCGATTCCTGCTGATACCCTGGTTTATGGTTCGGGTGGACAACCGGTGAACCTGGAACCGGGAAATATTACTGACGGCAATTCTCTTGTCGTTCAGCATCAAATCTATAATACCTTGCTGAGTATTAAACCGGGAACCACGGAGTTAGAACCAGGGTTGGCGACGGAGTGGATGGTATCTGAGGATGGGGAAACGTGGACATTTAAGTTGCTCGATGATGTTAAATTTCACGATGGTAGCGATTTTAATGCCGAAGCGGTAAGGTTTAATGTAGAGCGCTGGTGGAATCCTGACAGTGAGTTTGGCTATCGGGATGCGGGGAAAAATTACGAGATTTGGGCGAATTTGTTTGGCGGGTATAAGGGAAGTCCTGACTCAATTTTACAAGATATTGTTGTTGTGGATGATAATACCATTGAGTTTATCCTTCAGCAACCTTTTGCTGCATTTGGGGCGGCGATATCTTCGAGTTATTTTGGGATGGCGAGTCCCGATGCAATAAAACAAGCGGGGGCGGATTATGGTACGCCTGCATCCTTGGCAGTGGGTACGGGACCGTTTATATTTAAAGAATGGCGGACTGGCGATCGCATTGTTCTAGACAAGAATCCGAACTATTGGAAACCTGAGTTACCGAAGTCTAATCAGTTGGTGATTCGCTTCATTACTGATCCCTCGGCACGGTTGGCACAATTACGGGCGGGTACTATTGATTTTACTGTGGATTTAGCCCCGGATCAACTAGCCGAAATTGAAAATGATGCCAACCTAGACGCCCTATTTCGTCCCTCGTTTAACGTCGGCTATTTGGCACTAAATCCCAGCTATGAACCCCTTTCTAAGGTAGAGGTGCGTCGTGCGATCGCACAAGCTATTAACACCTCGGAAATCGTCCCCGCCTTCTGGGGAGAATTGGGTCAACATGATAATCATTTTACTCCGCCGTCTCTGTCGGAGTATCAGTCTGAGCAAATTATCAATTATCCCTACAATCCTCAACAAGCCAAACAACTGATTAGTGATGCAGGGTATCCCAATGGCTTTGACCTTGATTTGTGGTATATGCCCGTCAGTCGTCCCTATTTTCCCACACCTAAGCCCATCGCCGAAGCGATAGCCGCCGAATTAAGTGCTATTGGCATTAACGTTAACTTACAAACCAAAGATTGGGCAGCTTATTTAGAGGATCGCCGAAAACCGCCAGGATTTCAAGCCTTTATGTTGGGATGGACAGGGGATTATGGTGATCCCGATAACTTTTACTATGCTCATTTTGGTCCCGGCGCAACTGAGGATTTAGGCGGCTGGAAAAATGAGCAAGTTCTCCAGCTTTTAGAACAGGGAAGGGCGACGAATGAGCAAGCCGAACGGACTAAAATTTATGCCCAAATCGATGAAATTGTCGCCCAAGAAGCCGTCCGATTACCCATCGTTCATTCCCAACCTTTATTGGCAAAACGCAAAACTGTTACCGAGTGGACACCTAGTCCCTTGGGTTCAGAACCCTTTGAGACAATAAGCAAAAGTTTGTAGTTGCTCTGTCTTCGCCATTAAAAGCAGAGCGTTGACGATAAACCCTTAATTAAGTCAATACTTAGTCATGATTTTTCTCGAAACTTAAAAAAAATACATGCATCCAAGGAGACATTGGGAGTGAGACGAAAACTATAAATTATACAAAGTTTTACGAATATGCAAGGGATTTAACTGTGTCAAAATTAATTTTGCCCACAAAATACCCACCATAGATAGTATACCTGAAAATCGCACAAGCCTCTCACAATCGCTGTAACCCTTGAAAATTCGTAGCTTTTTCCCAAAAAGAGGTGAAAAACGAGCAATTATGACGTTTTGTTGAGACAAGACTCTGATTGGAAAATTTAAACCGTTCTGGGGGAAAGAATAGTTTAAGTTATTATAACTTGACAAATTGAGGCGAAACGACATTGAGTCAAGCTCAGGAAATGTCAGTAGCGAAGGAGAAAGAAAGAGCCAAGTGGTATCTAGTGAATAGTGGTTATCAAAAGAAGTGCGATCGCCCAGGTATGATTGGCTCTGATTAGTCTAAAGTCCAAGTGTGCTTGCCTTTGATGATAATCGGGTTAGATTCCGTTGGGTTGAGCGAAGTCGAAACCCAACCTACAACTTACAAAGGATGTAGTGGTATGGCACACCTGAATTGATGAATTACCATTGTAGGGGCGCACCGACGTGCGCCCATTTTAACCGTAAAAACCGTTATAGGATAAAGACTTGAGGTGAAAAACTTTAAACCAGAAAATGACTTACTATATCATCAAGCGCCTACTCAACCTGTTACCTGTTCTCCTGGGTATTACCCTTTTAGTCTTTCTCTTCCTTCACCTAATCCCCGGTGATCCCGCAACAGTTATGCTAGGAGAACGAGCTACCTCTGAACAGGTAGAAGCCTTACGGGAACAACTCGGTTTAAATCAACCCTTACCCCTGCAATATCTCACCTTTATCAACAATCTACTCCATCTCGACTTCGGCACAAGTATTATCAGCGGTATTCCCATTATCGATGAAATTAGAACCCGCTTTCCCGCCACCTTTGAATTATCCCTAGCCGCCATGATAGTCGCCGTCATTCTGGGAATCCCGGCTGGAGTTTTAGCGGCTGTTTATAAGAATCGTCCCGCCGATAACATAACCATGATTGGCTCATTACTGGGGGTTTCCATGCCTGTGTATTGGTTGGGATTACTTTTAATTTACCTGTTTGCCGTTACCTTAAACTGGTTTCCCCCCAGTGGACGAATTAGTATTGAAGCGGGATTAACCTTTCAACCGATTACCGGATTTTACCTCTTAGATGCTATTCTAAAATTAGATATAAACCTATTACAAGATGTTCTCGCTCACCTCATTTTACCTGCTCTAACCCTCGGCACAATTCCCTTAGCCATTTTAGCGCGAATTACTCGTTCTTCTCTGTTAGAGGTTCTCTCCCAGGACTATATTCGCACAGCTAGGGCAAAAGGTATTCCCGAATATTGGGTGATTCTTCGCCATGGTCTAAAAAATGCTCTATTGCCCGTGGTGACAATTATTGGATTGCAGTTTGGTACACTTTTAGGTGGTGCTATTTTAACTGAAACTATCTTCTCGTGGCCCGGAATTGGTTCCTGGATTTACGAAGGAATTTTGGCACGAGACTATCCCATTGTTCAAGGAGGCGTTGTTGTTATCTCGATTATCTTTGTCTTGGTTAATCTTGTTGTTGATATTTCCTATGCGCTAGTTGATCCGAGAATTAAATATAAATAGCAAGTGGCGCAACGTCAGTTGTAGAGACGTTGCATTCAACGTCTCTACAACTATCTTTTCCGTTGCAACCTGATGTAACTCGCGCCCGCCCAGACGCTTCTTGCATCGCGTCTATACAATAGTTTCTAGACTTCCCGTGAAAAGTCAGATAAGTTATCAAGCATCAGAGGAGATATTTTGTATCTTTGTGTTACCGTTTTTAGAAAAAATTCCCTATTCCTTGACAAAGGACAACTGACAAAGGACAAATGACAAAGGACGAATGACAAAGGACAAAGAAATGAAAGCCGTAGTCATGACTACTCCGGGTAAGCCAGAGGTGCTGCAATTGCAGGATGTACCCGAACCGAAACTGCAAACCGATAGAGACATCTTAGTGCGACTCCAAGCCGCAGGCGTTAACCCCATTGACACCAAACTGCGAAGCCGTGGCACATTCTATCCCGATGAAAGGTCCCCCATTTTAGGCTGTGATGGTGCGGGTGTTGTCGAAGCCGTGGGTTCTGCTGTCAGCCGATTTCAAGTTGGCGATGAGGTGTATTTCTGTGCCGGTGGATTAGGCAAATCGGGTACGGGGAATTATACAGAACTCACAGTTGTTGATGAACGCTGGGTCGGCCGAAAACCCAAATCCTTATCCTTTACAGAAGCCGCCGCCGCCCCTTTAGTCCTAATTACCGCCTGGGAAGCCTTATATGACCGAGGGCGCTTAGAAGCCGGACAAACGGCGCTGATTCATGGGGGTGCTGGTGGTGTTGGACATGTTGCCATTCAGCTTGCCAAAATCAAAGGGGCTAATGTGTGTACGACGGTGAGTTCTCAGGAAAAAGCCCGATTAGTACGTCAATTCGGCGCAGACCAACCCATCCTTTACACACAAACTGACTTTGCCCAAGCCGCCTTAGATTGGACAGAGGGAAGAGGTGTAGATGTAGCCTTTGATACTGTGGGGGGTCAAACCTTTTACGATACCGTTCCCGCCGTGAAAGTGTACGGGGATTTGGTCACCATCCTCGAACCTGACTATAATATTGGGAAATTGAAAACGGCGCGATCGCGAAATCTGCGGATTAGCCTAGAACTCATGTTAACACCAGCACTCCAAGGATTGGTTGCGGCGCAGGAACACCAAACCGACATTCTCGAACAATGCGCCCAATGGATAGATGAAGGTAAGCTAAACATTCACCTCTCTCAAACCATTCCCCTCCCCGACGCCGTTAGCGCTCATCAAGCTATAGAATCAGGATCAACCACTGGAAAAATCGCCTTGCAGATTGCCTAAACAGAAGTCCCATGGCACACCTAATTTAATGGATTAACCTCTCTTGCTCCCCTCTCCCTTCATTCCCCCCTTTTTCCCCCCCTCTCCATCCCCCCCTTTCAAAGGGGGGCTAGGGGGGATGGAGAGGGGCTGGGGGTGAGAGCTTATAAGTCATAACTTATTACTAAAAATGAACAAAGAAAACCAACTGCTTCAGCAATATAGCCAGAATCAACGAAACTTTTCCGGCATAAACTTACAAGGTGCAACACTCATTACTGAAAAACTCCAAGAGGCGAACTTCAGCCATGCTGATTTTAGCAACACACTATTATTCGGCTCAAACCTTAGTCAAACCCTATTTCTAAATGCCAATCTTAGTGGTGCCATCTTAGTTGCCACGAATTTAACCGATGCCATCCTGATAGAAGCCAACTTAATTAATGCCAATCTCAGCGGTGCCAAACTAATCGGCGCTCAATTAATCAGCGCTCAATTAACTGGCATTACAATAGTCGGAGCAAATCTGAGCAATGCCACTTTGATTAACGCTGATTTGAGTCAGACCAATTTATATAAAGCCAATTTCAGTTGGAGTGAGTTGAGTATGACGAATTTAAGCGAGGCGAATTTGAGTGAAGCAGACTTAAGTCATGCGCGTTTAGTCAGCGCTAATTTGACTAGGGCAGATCTCAGTCATGCTAATTTGCAGGAGGCTAATTTCAGTGGTGCTAACCTGAGTGGAGTTAACCTCAAGGATACTACATTAAACTTAAATTCGCCAGAATTATTAGCAGAAATTATCCGACAAGCGGCTGGGGACGACAAAGAAAAGCAAAACCTGGCTGAATTACTGCTCATGTATCGCCAAGGATGGGACTATTTAGCCACCCTAAATCACCCCTTAGCCGAATGGGGAATCGAGACGATTAAAGCCATAGCCTCATCTGAGCAAAAATTTCCTGAATAGACCTGTTTGTAGTAAGCACTTTAGTGCATTAAAATTCTTTATTGTCAACCCCTAAAGTCATTCCTATTGTAGGTTTCTATACTATCGAGTTTCTGGAAAAAGCACAACATAAAGTCCATCTTGTTCAGAGACGTGCCATGGCACGTCTCTACATTAGCTACTGTACCTCTGGGCACTAAGTCGTTTCTCGCATTTCGCCTGTGCGTACTGATAAAGTTTTCGTCTGATTACCCCGCACCACTTTGACTTGGAGAACTTGATTCACGCCACTATTCTCAACCAAACGTTGTAACTGTTGTGCACTATTGACAGATTGTCCATTAATCGCCGTGACGACATCCCCACGACGCATACCCGCCGCCGCCGCTGGTGAATCTGGCACAACTTGCACGACTAAAACCCCATTCACTTCCGGTACCATGAATGAGGAATTCGGATCGCGATTATTTTCTTGCGCCAATTGAGGGGTTAAAGTGGTCATGCGAATGCCGATGAACGGATGGACAACTTTTTCACCGCGCATCAATTTGGCAGTAATTTCTTTAGCTTTATTGATGGGAATGGCAAAACCAATTCCCATCGCATCCGCACGAATGGCGGTATTGATACCAATCACTTGTCCCTGTTGGTTTAACAGTGGTCCCCCAGAGTTACCGGGGTTAATCGCCGCATCGGTTTGAATGAAATCGAGTCGTTTTTCGGGAATCCCGGCTTCTGCACTCGATCGCTGAAGGGTACTGATAATCCCTAGCGTCACGGTATTATCTAGCCCCAAGGGATTGCCCACTGCGATCGCCCAATCCCCGACTTGCACATTAGTGGAGTCTCCCAATGTGACAACCGGCAAATTGTTACCATCAATTTTGACCACGGCTAAATCTGTGATTTCATCGACACCCTGCACATTTCCTTCAAATTGGCGTCCGTCTTTGAGAATCACCGTTACTTTATCAGCCCGGTCCACCACATGGGCATTGGTGACAACCACACCACTCGGGTCAATAATAAAGCCAGAACCTTGACCCCGCAGACGCCGTTCTTGGGGCATTTGGGGAAGCGCCTCCTCCCCGAAAAACCGTCGGAAGAACGGATCATCAAAAAATGGATCAAGGCGGCGTGTCACTGTGCGTTCCGTGTCAATCCGCACCACCGCAGGTCCCACTTGATTCACCGCCGCCGTGACAAAACTGCCGCCGATATCGGTAATGGGTGGGCGTTGGGCGAGAACTATGGGAGATTCGGGTTCATTTGTCAAGACCGGTTCAGCGTGAGAGGGTGAGACATTATAAAACCCAACCGTCAACAGAACACCTGTTGCGATCGCAATCAGATAAGCGCTGATTTGGCGTAACCGAGGGAACAACGTTGTCAATCGCATAGCCTTATTCTTGAGTTCAGTTGTATGTATCTATGATCATCTATCAAAATGATTGTCACAATTGCTTAACATTGGCTGGTTAATCCAGGACGTTCTTTGAGCCAAAAGTGTTTCAGCGATGAGCGGTTCCCCTCCATTAGAAAACCTTGCTCCCAAACATCTCGACTCTGGATTACGATGAACAGAAGAACCAACCCATAAATGTTGCCAATCCCGAACTGGAGCTAAGCCATTGATTAATGAAACCTATACTCGCTCAGACTCAGACTTACAGTCACTGAATCAATCCTGCCACACCAGCCATGGAGAGCATGATCATGATCATGCTGCATCCAGCCACACTCATGTTCACGATGAGGAGTCTCTACGGCGAATTGTCAATCGGCTTTCTCGAATTGAGGGACATATCCGAGGGATTAAGACGATGGTACAGGAAAGCCGCCCCTGTCCAGATGTGCTGGTGCAAATTGCAGCGGTGCGAGGCGCATTAAATCGAGTTGCCCGAGTTATTTTAGATGAGCATTTAACTGAATGTATCGGTCGGGCGGCTGATGAAGGTAACATGGAGGCGGAAATCGAACAATTGAAGACTGCCTTAGATCGATTTTTGCCATAGTTCTCTTGGTGCGGATAGAGTTTTGATTGTGTAGGGGCGGGTTTCATTACTATCATTTGATACCTCACCCCGATGGAATTAAACCCGCCCCTGTGTAGGGGTTCACTTTCATTACTATCATTTGGGACCTCACCCCGATGGCATTAAACCCGCCCCTGTGTAGGGGTAAAGGGAGAAAATCTAGACTGGTGGATACATTAAGAAAATTTGCTGCATTGCACTCCCGATTTTGAGCATAATGAAGAAAGGATAAAACTATCTGGCTATAAATTCCGGCTGAGTGTGGTTCTCAGCACAAGGTTGAAATCAAGAGTGCGATCGCCTTATGGCTAATTTTTACTGGAAACATTCCTATACCGCCCTCGCTGCCTTATTGGTAGGGGTAACTGGCTGTTCCTTAAATTTACCCCCCGATAAGGCTGAGAGTCAGCATTCCCCATCTCAAGCTGACTCCCAGGCTGAATCCATTCTAGCGGTGGAAAATTCCCCATCCTGTGCATCCCAAGTTGATCCCTTTACCAAAGCAATTGACAAAGCGACGGGGGCGGCGAATCTTGCCCAATCTGCCCAATCGCCCCAAGATTGGGATTTGGTTGTCTTAGGGTGGATTCAAGCGATTGAGGCGATGCAATCGGTGTCACCGGATAGTCCGAAACGGGCGTTTGCTCAGAAAAAGGTGGCAGAATATCTAAACAACTTAGATGTTGCCCAACAAAAAGCGACGACAAAAACCTCTCCTCTACCCTTTGCCAGCTTTGATAACCCCATCTTTGAAGAACAACTCCTGCTGTATCTTTCTTATGTCGCCGCCGTAGGTCCTCCAGATGTCCTGATTGTGGGCAGTTCACGGGCATTAGTTGGTGTTGATCCCCAACAACTGCAACAAGTTCTGGCGCGTTACGGAAAAGGGGGTTTAAAAATTTTCAACTTTGGCGTAAATGGGGCGACGGCTCAAGTAGTTGATTTTCAACTGCGACAACTTTTAACCCCAGAACAACTCCCGCGCCTGGTGATTTGGGCAGATGGCGTGCGGGCGTTTAATAGTGGGCGAACGGATAAAACTTACAATAGTTTGGCAACATCGGCTGGATATCAACAGGTAATGGCAGGAAATCGCCCCAAACTACCGGAATCGACGACTAAAACCCCAGATACTTGTGAAGAGATTCCGGCATCAATTACCCAGAGTCCCGATTCGGATAAATCCACACAACCGGGAAATACTATACCTGCTAATGACACGGCCCAACGCTGGCGGTTAACCCGAGTTTCCTTTGAGACGAGTAGTAATCCCGTCTCCACCCCAGAGACTCGGTTACTTTTAACTCAGTTAGGGGGAAGCCAACCGCAACGACTAGCACTGGCACGTAATACTACAGGATACAGTGCGATCGCGATGGATGCCAATGGCTTTTTGCCCATGGATAGTAAATTTGACCCGAAAACTTACTATCAGCAAAATCCCCGTGTGGCGGGGCGCTATGATGCGGATTATCAACCCTTTAGCTTTGCCGGTCCCCAGGCGGTGGCGTTGAATTCAATTCAGGCATTTTTAGCGCAGCAGCAGATTCCTTTGGTAATTGTTAATTTGCCTTTGAGTGAAGATTATTTGGATGGGGTGCGTTTAACGAGGGAACGGCAGTTTCGACAGCGAATGCAGCAGAAGGCTGCTCAGAATGAGTTTGTTTTTGTTGATTTAGCAGAGCAATGGAAAAATCAAAATCAGTATTTTGCTGATCCGAGTCATCTCAATCGCTATGGTGCGGCGGCTGTGGCGAGTTTCTTGGCGGATAAGTCTGAGATTCCTTGGTATCAACGTTGAGAGGAGATGAGGGTAGGAAAAGGTTAGCAAAAACACGTAACGTTCAATTAGGTTGGCTAAAGCCAAAAATTAGGACAACTATCAGTCTCCCAACTTATTCCGCCGATGTATCTTGTTCTAACCAAATCGACAAATCCTCCAGACTATTAAAGCTTAAAATTGTCTGAACTAAGCGTTCTAAATTTTTCCCAGACAAGCCTTCGATTTGGCGGCTAATGTTTTTAGGAATTTCGCCAAAACGCTGCTGGAGTAAAGTTACTACTACTCCTAGCTTTCCCTGTAGAATTCCTTCATCTTTAGCTTGAATGATTCGCCCTGTTTCATCTTGTAACATTATTGCTCGCCGCTCCAACTCCTCCAATTCTTCTACGGTGAGATTCGCTTGATTCGCGATATTTAGCGCTTTCTCTATTGCAGATACTTCCGCTAAGGGGGCGGGAATGCTTTCCCAGGTTGCTGCTTCTTTAATAAAATAAATCCACTTGTCCGTCAAACTGTTTAACTCAGACAAGGTTTTATTGAATTTCGGTAATTCTATGAAAATGAGTTGTAATTCTACGGCTTTATACCTAAATGATTCTTCCTCTTCTTTGAAAATAAACTTTGTCACAACTTTAGGGGTTTCTTGAAACATGATAAAATCAGCAATATTTATAGCAATTACTGGATTTAATAGCCAGTAACCTTCGCCAACGCCTAACTGATTTGCGTAAGTCTTAGCGAGGTTGTACGTGACCCGTTTATCAAAAGCTTTTGTGCTGGATACTTGCATTTCAATAATAACAGTCGAGCCGTCATACAAAATGGCTCTCACGTCCAAATAGCTCTCTTTTAACTCTCGAATTTTACCAGGATTGTATGGATTGAGAATGGTTAAAGAATGAATAACGTTTTTGTTACTATAAATAATGGCATTGAGAAAGCTAATCAGTATTTCTTGGCTTTGGTCAGAACCAAATATTTTTTTAAATGCATAATCTACTTTAGGACTGATAAATTTCATGTTTTTTTTCTCATTGATAAGGCTCCCCTGCGTTAGTAGAGACGTTGCATGAAACGTCTCTACATTTCCTCTTGAGGAGGCATTTTTGTTAATTAAATGATTTGAATCATATCTGTATATTCCGTCAACAATTCATCATAAGTTAGGCTATCATCTTGACTCTGAGGACTCCACAGCAATTCCACTGTCATCAAATAGTCAGGACGTACTGACGCCACTTTTTTTAATGCCTGATTCAGGGTTTCGGCTGAACGAATGTCGCCAAACAACGGGTGATCATCTGCTGTTCCCACTAATAGCGTCACAACAATATAAGCCGCTGGGTCTTCCTGAGCATCGGGCATTACCGGAACTTTTTGCCGCACTCTTCCGCCAACATTACTGAGGGTTTCGGCACTAAATTTGCTGCGTTCTTCTACCGAAAGTTTGGTAAATAGTGTTTTGGCTTCCTCGACATTAACGCTTTGTGAACTGCTTAATCCATGACTCCAGGTATCAGAATGACGTAGCAAGACTAACGCAGATTCTTGTAGCAGTTCGAGTAAGCCTTCGGGAGTCGTTGTATCGACAGTTAAGGCGAGTTCCGATAACTCTGATTGCAAGTTGGGGGTGTGAGCAAATAAAGCGACTTGTAATTTACTCACCGTAACAATATCATTTTCTAGTTCATTGGTGGCGGCTTTTTGGCGTTTTAGGAGAGACAAAATTAACCTGATTAGCAGATAAATCACCAGGAAAATACCGACCCCAAAAAAGAGTAAAATGATCAAGACGGGTAAAGAGTTGGCTGATTTCGTGGAGTTCACCGCTTGAGTTGGATTTGTTGCTGGCGCGGTAGCTGGCGGTGGAGTTGTACTATTAGTTGATCCCGGATTGGTCAGGCTTTGACTGGGTTGTGCGGGGAGTGCTGAATTGGGAAGGGTTTGATTGGGTTGTGGAGGCGGTGCTGAATAAGTTGTCCCGGGATAGGATGTTGGCGGATAATTCTGGAAATCGTCATCGTCATTTTCAATTTCAATTTCGAGTTCCACCGAACTATGTCCACCTTGTCTATAAGTCGGGTGAGGGATGCGACTGGGATGGGTTGATGAGGGACTCGGTTGATGGGGTTTGGTTTGAGTCGGAGTTGGAGATGTGGGTTTCTCTAATGTCCCGCCACTAGCTCGTCCCCCGGTTGTTCCTCTATTGGTAGGATTAGATTGAGATGGAGATGTTCTCGACGATGATGGAGGGGAAGATGAACGGCTGCTACTGCTGGAACCCGAACGTGAGGAGGAACCGCGACTAAAGGAACCGCCACCGCTGCGTCCCCCACTGCTTCTAGCGTAGGCGTCGTGACGTATATCAATTGATGCGCTGATGCGATCGCGCGATACCTCTAGGTCTACACTGTTAATTAGGCTCAAACAAAGAGCAGTGGCAAATAAGGTCTTAAAGTTCATACGTGGTAGCCGATTCATGAGATTCTCCCGATGCTACTCTCCTAGCTACAATTGTAGCTTTTTGGTGAACATCATTCATCGTTTCATCGCCATCATGGTAGAGAAGAGCGGGTTTAGTTAAGTTATCGGTTAATGTCAAAATCTTATCGGTAAAACCCGCCCCTACAGCTTTGCTACCAAACGTAGGTTAACCGGAAACTTTACCAAAACTTGATAGTTCTGGGCTAGGCATTAGCGCCTTATCGGGCATAAATTAAATAAGGGATAAAATAATCTAACTGTAGCAAACTCCTATTCTTTCGTAGTATATTCATGAACCCCCCACCCCCAGAAACCATTCCCTTTGTTGATTTGACGCTGCAACACCAGCCGATTCAAGCGGACATTGAACAAGGGATTCAGACAGTTATCCAGCGCGGCGATTTCGTTTTAGGTCAAGCCTTAGCGGAGTTAGAAGTGGCATTTGCGGCGGCGTCTGGTGTAGACTATGGTGTCGGTGTCGCTTCCGGGACAGATGCGATCGCGCTAGGATTACAGGCAAATGGGATTGGTGTCGGTGACGAAGTTATTGTTCCTGCCAATACGTTTATCGCCACTCTCATTGGTGTACTTCAGGCAAAGGCGACACCCGTCTTAGTTGATTGTGACCCAAACACCGCCCTGATTGACCTGAATGCGGCGCAAAAAGCAATTACCCCCAAAACCAAGGCAATTATACCGGTTCACCTCTATGGTCAGATGGTATCGCCTCAGCAGTCACTAGACTTTACCAATACCCACAACCTGTTACTATTTGAAGACGCCGCCCAAGCCCATTTAGCCCAACGGGACGGATATCGGGCGGGTTCGGTGGGTATTGGCGCCGGCTTTAGCTTTTATCCGAGTAAGAATTTAGGCTGCTTTGGCGATGGCGGAATCATATTGACGAGTGATCCCGATATCTATCAGACCTTGCGATCGCTGCGGAATTATGGCGCACCCCGTAAATATTATCACTCAGAACTGGGCAAAAACAGTCGCTTAGATTCCATCCAAGCGGCGGTTCTCAACGCCAAGTTACCCCACCTACCCCAATGGAACCAATCTCGCAACGTCGCCGCCCACTACTATGACAAATTATTAGCACCCCTAGCCGAAAAAGGGATTATCCCCATCCAAAACCAAAGCGGTACAGGTCATGTATATCATCTGTACGTGATTCGGATTACCGCCGCCTGTTCCCTGAATCGCCAAATCGTGCAAGATAAACTCAATGCAGCCGGGATTCAAACGGGTATCCACTACCCCCTCCCTTGCCATCTGCAACCCGCTTATCACACTTTGGGCTATCAAGCGGGTGATTTCCCCCATGCCGAAACTCTGTGCCAGGAAATTTTATCATTGCCTATGTATCCTGGAATAAGTAACGCTCAAATAGAGCGAGTGGTTGATTGCCTAAATAGCTTGTTTGAACCGCATCCGGCGGCTGTAATTTCGGGGTAAGATCATGGAACTTGGACGAAAGATTCCCATTGCTATTGACCGTCACCTGTGGGATGGTGCGATCGCGGCGTTATTGATTATCCTCTATGCGCCCCTATTAATCCACTGGTACGATGGCTGGCTGAATAAAAGTATTAGTATTGAGCATGAATACTTTAGCCACGGTTTAATCGGACTGCCTTTTGCTGCCTACATCGCCTGGACTCACCGCCAGGAGTGGCAAATGATACCGGATAAATCGAATTATGTCGGGTTAGGATTACTCGCCGTCGGTGGTGTCTTTTATCTGTCGGGTCAATCGGAACTGGTTAATATTTCCTTTCCCACGGTTTTAGCTGGACTTTGTTTATGGTTTAAAGGCATTCCTGGTTTACGCTTACAAAGTTTTCCCCTACTCTTGGTAATTCTAGCAACACCAACTGCATTTCCTTACCTAATCGAACCCTACGCCTTACCCCTACAGAGCTTTATTGCTGGAGTTGCGGGCTTTATTTTGATTCAATTTGGCATTGATGTTAATGTCGTTGGCATTAACTTATTTGTCGGCGGACGAATTGTCGAAGTCGCCCCTCACTGTGCCGGCTTAAAGATGCTGTTTACCAGTTTATATGTAAGTTTAATGCTGCTGTACTGGAGTGGGGCGTGGGCATCGCGACAGAAGACCACATTATTACTAATTGGTGCGGTGTTGGTTAGCGTGATTGGTAATATCATTCGCAATACTCTACTCACATTCTTCCATGGCACCGGCATGGACGGAGCATTCCATTGGCTGCATGAAAGTTGGGGCGGGGATCTATATTCGGCGGGAATGTTAGTAATGTTGGTGATTTTGCTGAAAGTCATTGAGCGTTCTGTTGATACCGAACCTCAAACCCCTGATTCTGTATCTGAGTGAGATTAAAAAACCTTTGTATTTAGTCCGGGCGGGTTTTGTACAAACGTTACCATCAATAGCCAAGCCTAAAATCCCTAAACCCGCCCCTACACAAAATTAAAGACGCGCCATGACACGTCCGGAACACTCAAAACTCTTGCGCCCATGAAGGCAAATCTGATGAAATCCTCAAGACTGCGCCAGGTGATTAAACGCCTGGGATTCAACCGCGCGATCGTGTTACTGTTATTGTTGGTCATTGTCGCGATCGGTGCAGTACCGAGTTATTTGACAGGCAACTGGTCGTGGATTGAGCCACCGAGATTTGCCAATTTCAGTAGCATCAAAGTGCTGCAAATTGAGGGGCTAGAAATTCCGGGCTGGGAAACCCTAGAGCAAAAAACTGTAACCTTAGGGGGGCATAAATGGTCCTATCAGGAAATTAAGGGAGACTTAGATAAACCTGTATTACTACTATTACGTCCTCCCAATGGTCCGATTGATCAACCTCAGGTTGAATGGGTGGATATTAATGGTGTCTTTCAATGGAAGACAGATTCCCATCAACGCTTAAACTTTACCGTCGAAACGAAATCCGAGCAGGCGCAAGTTAATGCCCGTCTCTTTCGCGCTTGGACTCAACAGCAAACCTTCGCCGTTGTTCAGTGGTACGCTTGGGCGACAGGGGGTCATCCAGCTACCCGTCAATGGTTTTGGGTTGACCAAATTGCCCAGTTAAAGCGTCAGCGAGTACCATGGGTAGCGGTTTCTATCCAGATTCCGATGGAACCGTTAGGGGATTTGGCAGACGCCAAACCGATAGCTGAATCTCTCAGTCAAACCGTGCAAAAGACGTTGATGACAAAAGCCTTGGCGGGAGAAGATAAGTCTTGACCTTTCACGACATTCGAGGGAACCTGGCGCCTGTGTAGGGGCGGGTTTCACAACTATCATTTAGGAAAGCACCTAAATGTGACTAAACCCGCCCGAACCAAGGTTTAACCCAACCCTGTGTAGGGGCGGGTTTCACAACTATCATTTAGGAAAGCACCTAGATGTAACTAAACCCGCCCGAACGAAGGTTTAACCCAACCCTGTGTAGGGGCGGGTTTGACTACTATCTTTTAGGAAAGCACCTAGATGTAACTAACCCAGCCCGAACTAATGTTTAACCCAACCCTGTGTTGGGGCGGGTTTCACAACTATCATTTAGGAAAGCACCGACTTGTGACTACCCCCGCCCGAACCATGGTTTAACCCAACCCTGTGTAGGGGCGGGTTTCACAACTATCATTTAGGAAAGCACCTAGATGTGACTAAACCCGCCCGAACCAAGGTTTAACCCAACCCTGTGTAGGGGCGGGTTGGACGAGTATCATTTAGGAAAGCACCTAAATGTGACTAAACCCGCCCTGAGCAAGGTTTAACCCAACTTGTATTATTAGGTCAATAGCCCAATAAAGATAGGCGAAAAAAAGAAGCTGTTACTCAAACGAGGCAGAGCCTCAAGAGGAGCATTCCCAGGCAGAGCCTGGGAACGAGACTATGAGTCACTGGAGGGAATAATTTTGAATAAAGTTAATTATACTATCGGCACATTAATAGCAATTGGCTGGTTAGGACAAATTAATTCAATCGCTTGGGCAACGTCTTTGAGAATAGCAGAAACCTCAGTACCAACGACTCAAAGAGAACAGGCTCAAATCCCCACATTGCCACCTCCACCAGAAATCAATAGTCCGACAGAGGGAGTAAATATTAATGTTCCTAATCCCTTTGCCCCACCGCCACCCCTGGGTTACCCAGAAGAATCGCCTCAAAGAGTACCTACTACTCAATTTAATGAGTATGTTCTCGGTATTGGTGATTCCATCGCGGTTACAGTAGAACGTTTTCCTGACCTAAATTTTTCCGGCACAATTGATTTACAAGGGAATATATTAGTTCCCTTAGTCGGTAAAATTAACGTACTCGGACTTACTCCCGACCAAGTCCAAAATAAACTAGCCGCCGCCTTTAGTGAATTTGTAGTTGACCCAGATGTTACCGTGGTTCTAGCCGGATTGCGTCCCGCCACGGTGACGATTGCGGGTGAAGTAACTCGACCCGGTTATTACTCCCTAGCGCCCGGTTCCCAGCTTACTTCGGCTCTGCAAGTGGCTGGCGGGACAACGAATCTAGCTGACTTGCGTACTATCATCGTGCGTCGGCGTTCTCCTGTGGATAATTCGATTATTGAACAACAGATTGACTTATTTACACCTCTGCAAAATGCTACATCCTTACCAGATGTGCGTCTGCGGGATGGGGATTCTGTCGTTGTATTGGAATTAGAAACTGGTACAATTACCGATTATGACCGCTCTCTCGCCTCTCGCTCGACTCTAGCGACACCACAAATTACGTTGCGAGTCTTGAGTTATCCCAATGGTCGAATTGGCAACCTGAATTTGCCCAATGGGAGTAATTTTATTGATGCGTTGACCTCATTGGCGCCGAGTTTGGAGGATGCGAACTTAAGTGAAATTGCCTTAATGCGTTTTGATCCCGAACAGGGGAAGGTAGTAACACAGCGCATTAATGGGAGAGCTGTTCTCATGGGTGATTTGGCGCAAAATGTCCCCTTGCAGAATGAAGATGTTATTGTTGTCGGTCGTAGCCTTATCGCCAAGGTTACCTATGCTTTGCGTTTAGTGACTCGACCCTTTAGCGATTTTCTCGGATTTCGTAACTTTTTTGAGAATGTAGGGGATGTTTTTGGCTCAGGGGATAATGATAATTAGGGCTTGCTGAATAAAGGGGTTGTAGAGACGTTGCATGCAACGTCTGGGAGCAGGGGGAGCGTCCTTCGTCAACTTCTATGAGGCGCAACTGGGTATAACGTGCTGTGCGATCGCATCCTTTCCCCTATCATCCTACAGAGGTGCTGAGCTAGAATACAAGCACAGACCCTTTGATATAAGTTGCCTCAATTTAGTATACCTCCATTCATTCACCCCCTCCTAGACTCCGCCTGCACGACTCGTTAGTGTGAAATTACTATGACTATCCCCTTAATTAAACGCTATTTAATCGCCCTTGATCGCTATAAATTCATTGGCATAGGTGTTTTTGCTCTAATTACTGGCGGATCAGCCATTGTGGCAATTATGCCCTCTCCCCCTAGTGCAATTTCTTACGAAGCCGTTGGAGTTTTGTCAGTGACGCCTCCGGTGAGAACCTTTTCGGAAACCGGAACCCAAATTCAGCAGCAGGGGTTGCAACTGACAAAGGAGAATCTTTTAGAGGAAAATGTAATTAAAGCCACAGCAATAGCTGTGCGTTCTGAGCCTAAAAAGATCTTCGATAATGTAGACTTGAAGTTCGACACGTCTGGAGGGGACAAAGAAGCCGCGATTCCATCAATAATAGGAGTATTCTACAAGGATGACGATCCCGAACAAGCTGGTAAAACGGTAGAAGTGCTGATGCAGAAAATGATCGAGCAAAGTCGTTTGATTAATAGCAAACGACTGCAAGCGATTATTGACTCCATTGAAAAACGCTCAGCCGAGGCGGAAAACGAACTAAAACAAGCACAAGAAGAACTAGAAACCTTTAACCGGATTGAGGGCGCCGCCTTAGCCTTAGCTGAAGATAACAGCTTGCTAGCACAAATTAGTGCAAACAAACAACAGCAACGCCAACTGCAACAGACTCTCGAAGGAATTGAGAGTCAGATGGCTAGTTTGCAAAGTCGGTTAGGTTTGACGGCTGACCAAGCTTATACCAACTCAGCGCTCAGCGCTGACCCCACCATCGCTGGCTTACGCGGACAACTGCAACAAATTGAAACCCAGATAAAACTGCTCACAAGTCAAGGGTATAGAGACCAACATCCCAATGTCCAAGAGTTACAGCGACAGCAAAGGACTTATGAAGCAATGCTGGGACAGCGAGCGGCTGAGATTGTTCAAGGGAACGGCTTGGGTGAAGCTTTAACCCCCCCGCAAATCCGAGCGGATAGCAGCCTTGACCCCGCCCGGAAACAATTAGCCGATACATTGGTATCATTATCGACTCAACGTGATACCCTGCAAGATCAACTAGAAACTACGAATAGAATTGGACAGGAACTGCTTCAGGAATACCAACAGATTCCCACCAAACAACTTGAGCAGGTGCGCTTGACGCAGCAATTTCAGCTCAAACAAGACTTCTATAACAGATTACAGGCATCACTCATTGATGCCAAAGCCGCCGACGCAGAAACCGTGAGCTATCTCAGTGTTGCTCAGCCTCCTACTGTCCAGAAGAAAGGTGGGAAAGAATCAACCAATCCGATTGTCATCCTCGCTGGGGGAACTTTTGTCGGCTTAATTGCGGCTAGCGGTGTGATTCTGATCCTGGCTATCTTGGATAGCAAACTCTATGCGGCGAAAGAAATCCAGCAATTGCTGGCACAACATGATGTCCCTGTCTTGGCAGAATTGCCTGTGGTGATGAGCATCGACCCCGATTTGGGACAAACGGGTATTTTACTTAAGTCAAGTTCACCCTATTTAGAGGTGTACGAACGGTTCCGGAGTAAGCTCTGTAGTGGGGAGAATAAATCCTTGAAGGTGGTATTAATCGCCAGCACGGTTAACGGAGAAGGAAAAACCACCACAGCTTATAATTTAGCGATCGCGTCAGCTCATGCGGGTAAGCGTACCCTTTTAATTGAAGCCGATTTGCGCTCATCTTCCCAAGCTCATTTCCACCAAGTCACCCCTGAACCGGAAGCGAAGACCCAACCCTTACCTTACTACGGGTCTAAGAGTGCTTGCATTCAGTTAGCCCCGAATATTGAGAATCTCTATATCGTACCCAGTCCAGGACCCCAAAAACAAGCAGCCGCGATCCTTGAATCACGGGAATTCCAACAGCTTATCACTGATGCTCGCAATCGCTTCGACTTTGTAGTTATTGATAGTCCGGCACTCTCCCTGTCCAATGATACCCTGTTACTCGAACCCCTAGCCGATGGTATGGTACTCGTCACCCGACCGGGTTACAGTGAGAAATCAATCCTGAATCTGGCAGCTCAAGAATTAACTGAAGCTGAACCATCACCCCTATTGGGCGCAATTATCAACAGTGCAGATACGTCGATTCCAGTCAGCGCTACCGAGGTTGAGGAGGATATTGAACTGGAGTATGAAGACGAAGACGAAGATACCTTTGAAGATGAAGAATTGGAAGAACAAGAGGAGCCAATTCCGACAGGTGCGACAAGGTCTTAATTATCCTTTTTCACCTTGGTAGGGGCGCACGCCATGCGCCCCTACGGTTTCCGGGCGTAATTCTAATTCATCAAATAAGCTGTGTCACGCCACTACACTCGACACCCGACACTCTACCGCAAATACCCTACCCTCCATACCCTGCACCCTCATTAATACAGATGATAGAATAGAAATGTTAAGTTTTTTATACTCCATTAATCTCTGTGGTTTTGCAACTCTCCTCATTACCGGAATCCCCATCGATACCCAATCAAAACCGTCTTTCCCATTGGAGAGAGAAACTCGTTGACAATTTGCCTCAGAGCAAAAGAATTACACAGCAGATCATCACAGCGATTGGTGTTGGCTTACTCTTTAGCTGGTTGAATGTCCCCGTCGGTTGGCTACTCGGTCCGATGCTGGTGGGAATCGCCTATGCGATTAGCCAAGGATGCCGTCAACCATTACCTTCAAGTTTTAAACTCATCGGACAAGTGGTTGTGGGTTTAGTTACAGCCACTCGCTTTTCTCCAGAAACCATTAGTGTAGCAACAACCTACGCCGTACCCTTGTTACTCTGTGTTTTTCTCACGGGGAGTTTGAGTCTATTTAATGGGTATCTTTTAAGTCGTTGGGCTGGGATTGATCGCACCACAAGTTTACTAGGATTTATACCAGGTGCATCGTCCAGTATCGTTGTCATGAGCGAAGAGATGGGAGCGGATGCACTCGCTGTTGCCCTGCTCCAATATATCCGACTCTTACTCGTTGTTTTAATCATTCCTAGCGCTGCGACTCTGTTGGTGCCCGCCACCCCAGATACATCAGTCACCGCTACTGTCGTCACCACCAGTAACGTGACAACTTTACCCATGGCGTGGAACCTTTTAATTCTAGTCGGGTGTGGTATCGTGGGATTCTGGACAGGAAAGCGATTTCGTCTACCTTCTCCTGGATTTTTCGGTCCCTTTCTGGTGGGGCTAGCGGCGTTTTGGGGATTGCCGGATAAAATGCAAATGCCTCAACCCGTATTCGCTGGCGCACTATTGCTGATTGGATTATCCATTGGCGTACAGTTTGACTGGCAAACCGCCCGTAAACTCTTCAAAGCTGTCTTAATTGAAATCGTGCTAGTTATCGGGTTAATCTTAATGTGTTTGGGTATTGGTTATGGGTTTCATTTGATCACCGATGTGGATATGTCAACGGCTATTTTAGGATTCACACCCGGAGGAATTGAGGCAATGGTTGCTACTGTAATGCAGTTGGGAGGTGACACTGGATTGGTATTAGCCATGCAATTAACTCGGATGTTAGGTATTATTATGATTGCACCATGGTTAGTGGCATTTTTGGTCAAGGGTGCCAAACCTTCGGATGACCGGAAATAATGGGTTCAGGCTCCTCGTCCTTCCAGGACGACTTTTTCTGTGTTATAATTTTGAGGTCGAGTTGTTCCACATCAAATGCTGGTCTTTGAGTTCAAAGCCAAAGGAAAGACAACTCAATACTCAGCCATCGATGAAGCGATTCAAACCGCTCAATTTGTCCGCAACAAATGCATCCGTTACTGGATGGATAACCGAGGCGTTGGACAAAAAGACTTGTATCGCTATAACACGGCTCTAAGAGCTGAGTTTTCTTTTGTCAAGGACTTAAATAGCCATGCTTGCCAAACGGCTGTAGACAGAGCCTATTCGTCAATTGCTCGGTTTTACAGTAACTGCAAAAAAGCTATTGCGGGAAAAAAGGGTTATCCGAAGTTTAAGAAAAACTGTCGCTCAGTTGAATACAAAACTAGCGGTTGGAAGCTTTCTGGAACTCGCAAACAAATAACCTTCACGGACAAAAAGGGAATTGGCAAGCTTAAGCTCAAAGGGACGTGGGACTTAAACTTCTATCAACTCGATCAGATAAAGCGGGTGCGGTTAGTCCGTCGCGCTGATGGCTACTATGTACAATTTTTGGTTAACGCTGAAAACAAAATAGAAAGTCAGCCGACAGGAAAAGCCATTGGTTTAGATGTAGGACTCAAAGAGTTCTATACTGATAGCAATGGCTACATTGAACCCAACCCCCGATTTTACCGGGAAGGTGAAAAACGTCTAAGATTTCTTCAAAGACGAGTTTCGCGCAAAGAGAAAGGCTCGACCAACCGAAAGAAAGCCATTAATCGATTAGGGCGATTTCACCTCAAAATAAGTAGGCAGCGTGAAGAACACGCCAAAAGAGTGGCGCGTTGCGTAATCCAATCTAATGATTTGGTCGCTTATGAAGATTTGAGGGTTAGAAATTTAGTTAGAAATTATTGTTTAGCCAAATCGATTAATGATGCAGGTTGGTATCAATTCAGAAAATGGCTGGAATATTTTGGGGTAAAATTTGGCAAAATAACCATCGCGGTTAATCCTGCCTACACTTCCCAGGAATGTTCCGATTGTGGCACGGTAGTTAAAAAATCCTTGTCTACCAGAACTCATATCTGTCGATGTGGATGTATTTTGGATCGGGATTGGAACGCCGCCATTAATATTCTGAAATTAGCCTTAAGTACGGCAGGGCATGTCGGAACTTGGATTTTAAATCCGAACGCTTCTGGAGATTCGACCTCTACTTTGATTGGAGAAATCCTGTTAAAGCAAGCCGGATCTGTGAACGAAGAATCCCCGCATTTATAGGGCTGGGAGTGTCAATAGGTTGAAGTGGGAAAGTAGAGCGCAAGATCTCATCGACAGTCTCTAGAGTGAGTTGTTGTTGATCAGCTAATGCTTTAATGGTCTGAGTAATTGCCTGAATCTGGAATAGATCAAAGTCTAATCCCAGTTGACTGGCGCGATTAGCAATAGCATGACGACCCGTTAGTTTATGATTAATTAAAAAGGAACGGGATAGTCCAAAATCACTGGGATCAATGGCTTCATAAGTTTGGGGATTATTTAACATCGCTTTAGCATGAATCCCCGCTTTATGGTTAAATGCGGCTGAACCGATAATATAATGGTTTGCCGGAATTGCCATACCCACTTTATCGGCGACAAGTTGATGCAGTGCTACAAGTTGGGGTAGGCGATATTTCCACTGCAATTGTTCGGGATTAACAGTATAGAGACGGGCGATGAATCCAGCGAGGGGGGTGATTCCATTGCGTTCCCCAATTCCCAATACTGTAGTATCGATATGAGTTGCACCTGCTTCTAGGGCGGCGTAGCTATTCGCGATCGCACAACCTGTGTCATTATGACCATGGAATTCAATATCGGTACTTGTATGTTGGCGCAGTGTCTGTACTAGATTAAAGACTTGATTAGGAGTCGCGACACCCACAGTATCCGCTAAACCAAAACGATTCACCATGCCGAGTTTATCGATAGCACCATAAACCTGGAGTAAATCGCCAAGCAAGCTGCGAAATGAATCTTCTGTCGAAAAGCGTATTTCTGTTTCAGGACTTTGATCATGGATAAAGGTAATCACCTCCGTTGCCCGATCAACAATTTGATTTATACTCTTTCCATGACCAAACTGGCGCAGAAAACTGGAGGTACCAAAGAATAAATGAATCCCGTTAATACCTGTCTCAAGAGCTATTTTAGCATCTTCTAAATGACAGCGAATATGGGTCAGCACTTTGGCATGTAAACCCAATTGAGCCAAATACTGACAATCTTGACGAGATTGAGGTGAAGCACAAGGAGAGGTGACTTCAATATATTCAACTCCAAACTGGTCAAGCGCCCTGGCAATTTCTATTCTATCCTGTGATGAAAAGTTAGCCCCACAAAATTGTTCTCCTTCCCGTAGTGTGGTTTCTATAATTGAAAAGTGACTAAGTGACATCGATGTCATCCCTTTGTTGATGGCAACTGCATCACCTATACTATCGGAGGTTTCTGTGCCGGATTGCCTCTTAAACTACTGATTTTATAATTTTTAAATCTTTATTATCCAGCAAAATTTTATCTAGATTTAACAATTAATCGAGTATAAGTCACTAAAATATGCTTATTTTCATACCATGGGGAGCATGTCAAGGAAAGCACATAACTCTTAATAAACACCTTCTAAAACAGGGGGGGTGAGTAAAGGGCGATCCGATTAAATTGAGTGAACACAGTTATTGAGTTTTCCCTATTCTCTCCCCTCTATCTAATTTTAGTTACCTTCGGGTTCAAGAAAGATTCTGAGAGTCCCAAAACGACGGCTTTGTATCCTCAGAGAATAATCCTAACAAAGGACCGAGGATAGCGCCAAAGATAAACCCACCAGCGTGCGCCCAGTAAGCGATACCACCATTTTCCATCCCCACATTCGCTGGGGCTTCTAACATAGCTAACCCATTAAAGGCTTGCTGCAAAAACCAAAATCCCAGGAAAAATACAGCTGGTAATCTCAGGGTGGTGAAAAAGAAGCCGAGGGGAATTAATGTGACGACTTTAGCATTGGGAAACTTAAGAATATAAGCACCCATCACGCCCGCGATCGCACCACTGGCACCCAGAGACGGAATCCCAGACTGGGCGGAGAAAAACCACTGGGCTAAACTGGCTAATACACCACAAATCAGATAAAATATCAAAAACTTGAACCGACCCAGTTCTTCTTCAATATTATTACCAAAAATCCAGAGAAACAACATATTGAATCCCACATGGGTAAACCCTGCATGGAGGAACTGTGCAGTGATTAACGTCAGCGGTTCTGGTATTGGCTGATTCACAGTAATGCCGTTAAAACTCGCAGTCAGTTCTTTAGGGACAACGGCGAAGAGGTGAAAAAATCCATCTAATTCTTGAGGACTTAATGTTAGCTCGTAGATAAAAATCAATACATTTGCCGCAATTAAAACATAGGTAACGTATGGTATAATTTTGACTGGATTTTCATCCCGTAATGGAACCACAATTATCTTTCCTTATTAATAATCAACAATTATTTAATCTTCAGACAACAACCCAAATAAAGGACCTAGGATGGCTCCAAAGACAAAACCGCCAGCATGTGCCCAGTAAGCAATTCCGCCCGTTTCCGTCCCCACATCCGTTGGCACGCTGACACTCGCCACACTACTAAACGCTTGTTGCACAAACCATAAGCCTAAGTATAAAACAGCAGGTAATCGAATGGTTGTCACGAAATACCCTAAAAAGATTAAGGTATTGATTTTAGCCGTAGGAAACTTGAGAATATAAGCGCCCATCACTCCCGCGATCGCACCACTCGCCCCTAGAGACGGAATCCCTGATTCCATGGAGAAAAACCACTGGGACAAGGCTGCTAATATACCACAAGCAATGTAAAAAATGAAGTACTTGATATGACCCAGACGCTCTTCAATATTGTTGCCAAATATCCATAAAAACAACATATTGCCGCCAATATGCAACAAACCCCCATGGAGGAACTGAGAGCTGATCAAGGTAAACCATTCTGGCACCGGTTGATTGATTGAAATCCCCTCAAAGCTAGCGCTTAACTCTTTAGGAACGACAGCATACAGGTTAAAAAATGTATTAAGCTGGGGCGGTGTTAAAAGTAACTGATGGATAAAAACCGCAATATTAACACCAATGAGCGCGTAGGTTACATAAGGAGTAATGCGCGTCGGATTATCATCACTAATAGGGAACACAGTATGAATTATAAAATCGTAAAAAACAGTATTTGAGTAAAATTATACCAATTGCATTTTATCGACGATGCCCGACTGCCCATCCCGACGATACCCTACAGAGGGATTTGTTGAGCAAAACTGATAGGAACACTTTATCATATTAATTGGCAATCTCAATCACGTCCGGCAGATTGAGTAACCATCAGGGTGAATGAGTGGCTGTTGGAGTCAGCTTTTTGTAACGTAAAAGGCTAAGAGTTCTTACCCTTTAAGAAGACCACCTTAGCTGAACATCTAAATTTATGGACTTACTAGAGTACCAAGCCAAAGCCTTATTCCGTGAGATCGGCATTCCCGTCTTACCCTCTCAATGCATGGATCATCCCAGGGATCTCAAGCAGTTAGATATTCCCTATCCCGTGGTTCTCAAATCCCAAGTCCCCAAAGGCGGGCGGGGTAGAGCCGGTGGTATCCGGACAGTGGAAAATACAATTGACGCGATCGCAACTGCACGAGCTATTTTTAATCTATCCATTCTCGGTAAGTATCCCAAGGTGCTGCTAGCGGAAGCCCACTATGATGCTGAAAAAGAATTTTATCTGGCGGTGATCCTCGACTACGCCTTAAAACGTCCAGTTCTGTTGGGTTCATGCCAAGGTGGTATCCATGTCGAAGGGGTAATGGCACAGATGCAACGAGTGGTAGTAGAGGAAGACTTTTCTCCCTTTTACGCACGGCGTCTAGCCTTCAAAATGGGACTTCAAGGTCACCTGATTGAATCAGTCAGCGATATTGTCCAGAAAATGTATCAACTTCTGATCCAAAAAGACCTAGATTTAGTGGAAATTAATCCCCTCGGCGTCAGTGCTAGCGGTGAAGTCATGGCGCTAGATGGTAAAATTGCTGTCAACGATCACGCTTTAGGACGCCAATCTGAGTTGGCAAACCTGTCATCAAGCCTCACCCACACCCCCCAACCCGCCGACCAACCGACGGATCTACAATGGACGGATAGTGAAGGGAATATTGGTATTCTGTGTAACAGTCCTTGTCTAGCCGCAGCCACATTGGATTTAGTGTACAAAGCCAAGGGGAAACCAGCCAGTTGTTTAATTGTAGACGGTTATGCCAGTTGGGATGTACCGTCCGCCGCCTCTCCTATACAACAGTTACAAAATGCCTTGCAGCAATTGACGGACACTCAAAACATCCAAGTTGTCTTAGTAAATATTTTGAGCAACGCAGCCGCTAGTGAAGCCGTGGCTGAGGTAATCGCCAATTATCTACTATCAAAAAGTGGTAATATTCCTAACGTCAGTGAAGTAGAGCGAGGCGAAAGACCAACAACAGGAAATTCGCGCTCCCGTGACTCACGCAATTATCGCCGCCGCCATCTCACACCGAAATCTGTATCTAAGACAGAGTTACCTCACTTGGTGATTCGCTTAGCCAACGGCAAACTAGACATTACCCAAGACCGTTTAGCGGCACTCCCTGTACACTGGATCGGTAACTTGGATCAGGCAGTGGCACAAGCGATTTCTCTGGCACGTTGAAATAGTTGTCATGAACCCCATGCCTTTAGGCAGGGGCTTGTAGACTGCCCGACTCTTCGAGCGGGATACAAGCCACAACATGACCAGCCTCAGACTTTCGAGGTCTACATTTTCAAGGTCACGATACCTACAAATGCGTCGCTAGTTTGTAGCCCTATCGCTGGTTGTTAAACATTTGTAATGGGTTAAGAAAGTGCAACCAGCCGAACAAGCCTTGAAAACATTGGCGAAGCGAACATTACCCGTTTTACGGAGACTTTCAATGTCCAATTTCGTTTTTGTGCTTGATACCAACAAACGACCGCTAGATCCGGTTCATCCAGGAACAGCGCGTCACCTTCTCAATCAGGGCAAAGCATCGGTATTCCGTCGTTATCCGTTCGCGATTATCTTGAAAGAAGCTTGTCCCGATGCACCTGTGCAAGACCTGGAACTCAAGTTCGATCCTGGCTCTAAGACATCTGGAATCGCAATCAAGCAAGGCAACAAAGTCATCTTTGGAGCCGAATTACAACATCGAGGACAACAGATTAAAGATGCCTTGCTGTCTCGTCGCCAACTTAGGCGGGGAAGGCGAAACCGTAAAACCCGCTATCGTAAGGCGCGATTTCTGAACCGGACTCGTCCTGATGGCTACCTTCCTCCGAGTTTGCAGCATCGGGTTGACACAGTTCTCACCTGGGTTAACCGATTTTGCCGACTAGCTCCAATTGGCAGTATCGCTCAAGAGCTAGTACGGTTTGACCTGCAACTGATGCAGAACCCTGAGATTTCAGGTGTTCAGTATCAGCAGGGAGAATTGCAAGGCTACGAAGTCAGGGAATATCTATTGGAGAAATGGAGCCGGAAATGCGCTTACTGTGGGGTTGAGAATGTACCGCTAGAGATTGAGCATATCCAGCCTCGCTCAAAAGGCGGCTCTGACCGAGTTTCTAATCTTTCGCTTGCCTGCAATCCTTGCAACCAAGCGAAAGGCAATCAGGACATTCGAGAGTTCCTAGCAGGCAAGCCTGACCTGCTCAATCGCATTCTGAAACAGGCAAAATCACCGCTCAAAGATGCGGCAGCAGTCAACTCTACCCGATGGGCGCTATTCAACGCACTCAAGGCAACGGGCTTGCCCATCAGCAGTGGGACGGGGGGACAAACCAAGTTCAACCGGACTCGATTAAATTTACCCAAAACTCACTGGCTCGATGCTGCGTGTGTTGGACAGATTGATTCACTCTTATTCCTAGCCTCGAAGCCGTTGCTGATTGCAGCAAAAGGGCATGGAACCCGTCAGATGTGCGGTACAGACAAGTATGGTTTTCCATCCCGCCATCGCTCACGGATTCAGGTTCACAAAGGCTTTCAGACTGGCGATATTGTTGCCGCCACTGTCACGACAGGCAAGAAAATCGGCTCCTACGTGGGTCGTGTTCTTTGTCGTGCTTCTGGCAGTTTTGATATTGCAACCAAAGCCGGACGTGTGGCAGGAGTCAGTCACAAATATTGTAACCCTATTCATAGGAAAGACGGTTATGCCTATACATTCTGAATCTGGCAGTCTCACCCCCATCGAGGGGGATTCGCCTGCCTTGGGGGACTATTCCTCCCCACGTCTGAAGCCGGGGGCAACTCGTCCCCCAAACCCCCTATTTTCGGTGAGTGTGTAGGGGCGGGTTTTACTATTATCGTTTTTTTCCGCCCCAATGTGACTAAACCCGCCCCGATAGAGTTTTGAATGTGATCATTGTGCGACATAAGACTTAACTTGCTGGGAGAGAAGCGAGTATGACGAATGACAAATAACCAGTACTTATCGGTATCCTATAGTTAATCGCTTGCGCTAAACCTTGACCTTGTTAATCGCATCTACTACATTGCCGTATCCAGTGCTTATGAAATTCACACCAGACATGAAAATCCTGGTTCAGGGCATCACCCAACCTATTGGTTCCTATTATGCCGCCAGAATGAAAGCTTATGGCACAAATCTAGTGGCTGGGGTTAGTGCAGGTCAAGGGGGTCAGACATTGCATGGTATTCCCGTCTTTGACCTCGTAGAAGAGGCGTTATCCGTTGCTGGATATTGCGACGCCACGATCATTTTTGCCGAATCCTACAGCGCCTTGGATGCAGCGTTAGAAGCCATAGACGCTGGATTGTCGCCAATTATTCTAGTGACTGGCGGGATTCCACCTCTGGATATGATTCACTTGTTAGCCAAAGCTAAAGCCAGGGAAACCCTGATTGTTGGACCGAGTAGCTCGGGGATTATTGTGCCAGGAAAACTTTTACTGGGGACTCAGGAGTGTGAATTTTATCAGCCTGGTACAATTGGTGTGATTAGCCGGGTCAGTAATCTCTCTTATGAAGTGGCTTTGGCGTTAACTGAAGCTAAACTTGGACAATCCATTGCCGTGAATCTCGGTAGTGAAGCCATTATTGCCTCCTCATTTCGCCAATGGCTGGAAATTCTCGCCCAGGATAAACGTACAGAAGCCATTGTCTTAGTGGATCAGACGGGGGGCGATAGTGAAGAACAAACAGCAGAGTTTATTGCTCAAGCCATAGAAAAACCCGTGATTGCCTATGTTGCGGGACAATATACCCCTGAAGATAAACAAGTCGGGGATACCAGTGCCATTATCGCCGCTCAGCTATCCGGACCGATCGCGAATACGACAACGGCTCAACATAAGGTGGCGGCGTTCAAACAGGCAAATATACCTGTCGCTGAGTATCCTTCCCAAATTCCCGACTTGGTGAAAAAGGCGCTCAAATATCATTAAAAAGAAACGGAGAACGGGCAACCGGGAACAGTACCAGTATGGCTTGGGGATTTTGAACCCAACCCAAACATCTAACTGATAGAAGTTGGGATTTCCGACAGGAGTGCACGGGCTTCTTAATGATTTTACCGAGAAAATAAAATAGGGGGTGACACCCCCCACCCCCAAGATGCTATACTGTGTTATGTATATGCACCCTGATGATCGGGAGAGTCGCCTATTCTATAGGGCTCTCCTTTTTTATCTTCTTGTGGGGGGAGAGGGGGAGCTATAAGACCCACGCTGTACTCTTGCTGTCAGCGTTGGGATACATGGACTCTCCCAATTTAATTTTACGGGATTCAATATCCCTAAAATTAACAAATAAAGTCGAAGCTTTCTTGCTTGTTTTTGTCAGAAATGATAGAGCCTACACTATAATCGCAAGATTTAGTGTAGGAGGAGGTCACTTGATCTTGACCACGGTGGCGGCGAAAAATCATTTGAATTGGGGGTGACACCCCTCACCCCCAAAATGCTATACTATGTTAAGTAGATGCACCCTGATAATCGAGAGAGCCACTTATAGGCTCTTTTTTTTCTCTTATTCAAGATTAATAGGTAAGTTCGGCAACGTAAATAGGGGTCAGACCCCTCAACTAAACGGTCATGCATCCAAGTCAAACTTGATCAGCGACCTCTTTTTTTGGGAAAATAAGCGACGGTAGCACGTAATATCAGGTTCGGCTGTATATTGCGTTTATATAGCCTTAATTATTCGGCAGGAAGCATTACCCTTCTACTCTTTTACCCTTTTACCCCCTCCCCATGACTTTACCTGAATCAAGCCGATTGCAATTGACCCCAGACTTGAACATCTGTCGCATCTTAAATGGTTTATGGCAAGTATCTGGCGCTCATGGACGCATTGATCCCAAAAAAGCTATCCCCAGCATGTTTTGTTATCTGGATGCTGGCTTTACCACCTGGGATCTGGCAGATCATTACGGACCGGCTGAAGATTTTATTGGCGAATTTAGGCGTCAATTGGTCGCTACTCGCGGTGAGGAGGCGTTAGGGAATATACAAGCTTTTACCAAATGGGTGCCACGCCCGGGTTCAATGACTCGACAATGGGTTGAGAAAAATATTGATCGCTCTCGCCAACGGATGGAAGTTGAAAGCCTAGACTTGATACAATTTCACTGGTGGGACTACCGCGATCGCAACTATCTGGACGCCCTCAAGCAGATGGCACAACTGCAAGCAGAAGGCAAAATCAAGCACCTGGCGTTAACCAATTTTGATACCGAACACCTAAAAATTATCATCGACGCCGGGATCAAAATCCTCTCCAATCAAGTTCAGTATTCCCTAGTTGACCGCCGTCCTAAAGTCAAAATGGAGCAGTTTTGTCAAGACCATGACATTAAACTTTTCACTTATGGCACAGTCTGCGGTGGCTTGTTATCAGAAAAATATTTAGGAAAACCTGAACCAGGTTGGACAGAACTGTCTACGGCTAGCTTGAGAAAATATAAAAACATGATTGATGGGTGGGGCGGTTGGAATTTATTTCAAGAATTGCTCACCGTACTCCAGGACATAGCAACTCAATATAAGGTGAGTATCTCGAACGTAGCTGTTCGGTATATTCTCGATCAGCCAACCGTAGCGGGTGTAATTATTGGTGCGAGGTTAGGCATATCTGAACACATAGAAGATAACGCCAGAGTATTTAACATGACCCTCAATGCCAAGGATAAGGAGAAGATTGAAGCGGTATTGGTCAAGTCGCAAGACTTGTATCAAATCGTCGGAGATTGTGGCGATGAATATCGGCGATAAAGATATCTATGCCCTTCGCTTCACTCAAGGGCATACTTTGTACAGACATTCCGGCGGAACGTCTTCACTTCTTTTGACCACTAACTGTGCTTAGGTCAGCCGACAATCTTGCACGTTGCTGGATCGCTGGAAAAGAAATTCCTGAATCTGTTATGCCGAGGACGTATACTCTAAACTCAAGAATAACCAGAAAAACAGCAGACCAATGGAACACTCTCCCGTTGACGCCCAACCTGATGCTCAATCGGCGTCATCGGCGTCTCCTCATTGGACGCCATTTGATCGCACGATGATGCAACGGTGCATCGAACTTGCTCGCCGTGCCCTCGGACGAACTAGCCCCAATCCTTTAGTGGGTGCTGTCATTGTCCGGGATGGAGAGATCGTGGGAGAGGGATTTCATCCAGGGGCTGGTCAACCCCATGCAGAAATCTTTGCCCTACGTCAAGCGGGTGAAACCTCTCAGGGAGCGACCATTTATGTCAACTTGGAGCCTTGTAATCACTATGGACGAACACCCCCCTGCACAGAAGCATTAATTGCCGCAGGAGTCGCCAAGGTTGTCGTCGGTATGGTTGATCCCAATCCTCTGGTGGCAGGTGGTGGAATTGAGCGGCTAAGAAAGGCGGGAATTGACGTTTTGGTAGGTGTGGAAACTGAGGCTTGTCGTCAGCTCAATGAAGCCTTTATTCATCGCATCCTCCACAAGCGTCCCTGGGGAATGTTGAAATATGCCATGACACTAGACGGCAAAATTGCCACCACCAGTGGTCACAGTGCTTGGGTGACAGGTCAAGAGGCGCGGCGGTATGTGCATCAGCTACGGACGGCTTGTGATGCTGTAGTCGTGGGTGGTAATACTGTGCGTCTGGATAATCCTTATCTCACCAGTCATGATACCGATACCCACAATCCGTTGCGAGTTGTCATGAGTCGCACCTTAGACTTGCCGATCAATGCCCATTTATGGGAAACCGCTAATGCTCCCACGTTAGTTTTGACTGAGATTGGAGCCAATCCGGATTTACAGCACCAGCTAGTGAACAAGGGAGTAGAAGTCATTGAAATGACGCCTCTGACACCCGCCAAGGCAATGGCGTATCTGTACGAGCGACAGCTTTCAACGGTGTTATGGGAATGTGGTGGGATCTTGGCAGCAAGGGCAATTGCGGATGGCTCTGTCCAAAAGGTACTGGCATTTATTGCCCCGAAAATCGTTGGCGGCAAAGCAGCGCCTTCACCTGTTGGGGATTTGGGACTAGCAACAATGACAGACGCCCTGACGCTCGAACGAGTCAGTTGGCGTCAGCTTGGATCAGATTATGTTGTGGAAGGCTATGTGCCAGGAGTTATGAATTATGAATTATGAATTATGAATTTTTCAGCCTATTAGTCGGTAATCTGGGTTGGCAGTCAGTGGTTGTCAGTACATGGCTGCGCTGGCGACAGATGATCAGGAGTCATCATTATCAGGAGGAGGAAGAAGAAATTGTGACGGGTTTTGAGGCAAAAGAAGACTCAGCTTTATTAAAACAGCGACAAGCCAACAGCACCATTGACCGCATGAGTCATCCGGAACAACCTTCAGTTGACCCGCAACTGGTTGGCTGGGAATTCAAAATTGTGCGATCGCACCGGGACTTATTTCATAAACCGGCTGTGTTTCAACAACTGTGTGAAGAAGAAGCCCTGGCAGGTTGGATTCTACTAGAAAAACTTGATGATCGGCGAGTCCGATTTAAACGACTGATTGCTTTACGGAATATCATTGATCCCCAACAGCTACCTTTTGACCCCTACCGTTGCTATTATGGGTCGTCATGGACTGCCCAAAGCTGGTTAGGTCTATTCGCCGTGTTGATGGCAATTGCTGTTCCTGCTTGTTTGAGCTATACCCTAGTTTCAACCCTGCTACACGACTCTCCAGAGTCTTCACCCCCGTCTCCTTATCAGGATATACCTGCCCAAGATTTCCCACCTGCTCAGTGATACCAAATCCGGGTTAGCCACCCCCTTTATAAGCTGAACATAGTTTTTGTCCAAATTGTAATGCAAACTCGGCATTGTCTATATTTAATTGTTTTCACAGAATAAATTAGGAGTCAGACCTCAAGTATGATTAGATCTGACTCCGAGATAGTTAACAGATGCACCTCAATTAATCACAACTTGCCTTAAACACGCAGTGGTGGCTTTGTCACCTTCAACCCGGCTTCTTCTTGCACATATTCCTCAATGTCAATCGAGACCGATTCTACATTCCAGATATCTTGACAATACTCCCGGATTGTGCGGTCTGAGGAAAACTTGCCTGTGCGAGCCGTATTCAGAATCGACATGCGAATCCAATTGTCTTGGTCGCGATAGGCATGACTAACTCGATCTTGGCAATCGATGTAAGATTGATAATCGGCAAACAACAGGTACTCATCTTTGTAGAGGAGTGAATCCACAATTGGCTTGAACAAGTTTGGATTCTCAGGATAGAAGTCACCCGCAGCCATGCGATCAATTACCTCTTTTAATTGAGCATTGCTATGGTAGTAGTCCATCGGGTTGTATCCCCGGGCTTTCAAGTCAAATACCTCTTGTGCGGTTAAACCAAACAAGAAGAAGTTATCAGCCCCCACAGCTTCCCGAATTTCAATATTCGCCCCATCCAAGGTGCCAATGGTTAGCGCTCCATTGAGGGCAAACTTCATATTGCCTGTACCGGAAGCTTCTTTACCTGCTGTGGAAATTTGCTCGGAAAGATTTGCCGCCGGATAAATCTTCTGGCCCAAAGAGACAGAAAATCCCTCCATAAACACTACCTTGATTCGACCACCGACATCAGGGTCGTTGTTGACCACTTTAGCGACAGCATTGATCAATCGGATCACCAACTTCGCCATATAGTAGCCCGGAGCCGCCTTGCCTGCAAAAATGAAGGTTCGGGGTAGGATATCAACTCCCGGATTGCGCTTGATGCGGTTGTATAGGGTAATGATATACAAGACATCTAATAACTGACGCTTGTATTCATGTAATCGCTTCACCTGTACATCAAACAAGGAATTGGGATTGACTTCTACGTCATTAAACAGCAAAATATAGTCCACCAACTCTTGCTTGTGCTGCTGCTTAATCGCGGCAAAGCGTTGACGAAATTCCGGATCATCGACAAAGGCTTCCAGTTTTTTCAGGTCTTCCAGGTTACTCACCCAATTGCCACCAATTTTTTCCGTAATCAAGTCGGAAAGTTGGGGATTACTCAGCAATAGCCAGCGGCGCGGGGTAATGCCATTGGTTTTGTTGTTGAATCGTTCGGGGAACATTTCATAGAAATCGTGCAGAACTCGCTGCTTGAGCAACTCTGTATGTAGTGCTGCCACCCCATTAATGCTATGGCTACCGACACAAGCTAAGTGTGCCATGCGGATAAATTTTTCGCCACCTTCTTCAATCAGGGACATGCGTTGTAGCCGATCCCCATCACCGGGATATTTCACTTTGACCTGTTCGAGGAAGCGGTGGTTAATTTCGTAGATAATTTCCAGATGTCGAGGAAGTAAACGCTCGAATAAGCGGACGGGCCAACGCTCTAGGGCTTCGGATAGAAGGGTATGGTTGGTATAGCCAAAGGTGTGCTTGGTGATGTACCAAGCTCGGTTCCATCCCAATTGATACTTATCCACCAATAGCCGCATCAATTCGGCAATCCCAATCGAGGGATGGGTGTCATTGAGCTGGATGGCGACTTTTTCGTGGAACTGGTCAAAATTCCGGTAAGTGCGGCGGTAGGTGTTGATAATGTCTTGTAGAGAACAGCTAACGAAGAAATACTGCTGTTCTAGGCGCAGTTGTTGACCCTGAGAGGTATTATCGTTGGGATACAGAACTTTTGAAATATTCTCGGAGAATATCTTGTCTGTAACCGCGCCGGCATAGTCTCCACTGTCAAACACTTGGAAGTTAAACTCTTCAGAGGCACCTGCCCGCCACAGACGTAGAGTATTGACTGTGTTGTTATGGTATCCCGGTACGGGTGTATCGTAGGGGGTTCCTAAGACTTTGCGATCAGGAATCCAACGCACCCGGTATTGACCTTTATCATCATGATACCCTTCGGTATGTCCGCCAAACCCGACTACAACGGTTAACTCTGGATGGCGAATTTCCCAGGGGTTGCCGAAACGCAGCCATTTATCGGGATGTTCGACTTGAGCGCCCTCTTCAATGCGCTGATCAAAGATGCCAAATTCATAGCGAATCCCGTAGCCCATGGCTGGAATTTCTAAGGTAGCAAGGGAATCCAGAAAACAGGCGGCTAAACGACCTAATCCCCCATTTCCCAGTCCGGGTTCAGGTTCAAGTGACATTAAATCATCCAGCTTTAACCCTGATTCTTCTAAGGCTTGACAAACTCGGTCGTACATATTCAGGTTGAGCAAATTATTGCTTAACTGACGACCCATTAAAAACTCTGCTGAGAGATAATAAACGGTTTTGACCTCTTTTTGCAGGTAGGTTGTTGTGGTATTAATCCACCGATGCAGCAAGCGATCGCGTACCGTATAAGCCAAAGCCATGTAGTAATCGTAGGGGGTGGCTAAGAACTCATTCTTGCCCTGGATGTAGTACAGGTTATCGGCGAAGGCACGTTTTAGCGTCTCCACCGTCATCCCGGTGCGATCGTCTTCTACTTGAATTTCCGGGAGGCAGACGTTCGATTGGATGGGTTGATTGCTGTTGGGTTCAAAAACTTGGTTATTCATACAGACTGGTTGTTACTGATGACACGATTTAATATCGCTCCCCCTGCTACTCTAGTCTCTAAAATTGGCGATGCCAAGGTGTCAGACGTTGGGGTTTTCGTTCCTTCTACCAGCCAGCTTAACCGCACCAGACCACGATCCGGAACGTCTGTGCAAAAATCTGCTATCTGCTGGCGCTAAGTGTTCTGTGGAGTCGGTTCCACTTCAGGTGCGATCGCTCTGGTGAACCGCTTGGTATCGGGATGTTTCTACTGACTTATTACTTGTCTTAGTCATCGATTCGCGGATTTTTGGTTAACAAATGTTTATGAAATCAGGAGATAGTTAATCATGGTAGTCAAAACTTGTCTTTGTTGTGGTCATCCCCTCTTGCGCCACGTAAGACGACAAGGTGTCTATTGGTTTTGCACAGTTTGCCATCAGGAGATGATTCCCCTAAAGCCAAGCCAGTCATCTATTCGTATCGATACTCTAAAGCATAAGCCGAGCAGTCAGATTGTGCAACGAACTGTTGTCGAGACCGTTCATGTTTGGTCTCTACATAAATGATGCGTCCTAACCGCTATGGCGATTGCTATACAAGTTAATGGTTGGGGTCAGGGCGGGTTTATTGAAGTAGGGGGTTTGTCGCAACAGGTAACGGTAAAACCCGCCCCTACAAGTCATTTTGTTTGTTCTGTGCCTTGTTTTAATTTCAGATGAAACGGGACTAAAACTAAGGGGCAAGTTGTGCGATCGCGCTGCCCCCTTTACAATCGAGTCCGCGCAGGCGGACGAAAGGCAAGTGTAGCTGCGATTTTAATCGCCACGGCTCGATATCACGTATCCACCATTAGCTTAAGCCGCACAATTTGTTCCCCTGTTTCATCCAGGGGAACTTCAATCACATCATTGGTAAGACGATCCAAACAATTGAGCAGCGATCGCAGATGGGGGGTACTTGCCCCAGTATCCACGTATAATCGGTCAGATAGGCTACTCAACCGTTTCCAGCTCGTATAAAGTTTACCCACGGTTTGCTCCAACACTAAAGCCTGTTTGACCAAATCAGCCGCCGTATTCAAACAGTCTAACCGCAGGGCTTCTTGGAGTGCCAATTCCATATCCAAAGATGAATGCTGAATGGCTTGCACTTGGGCGGCGGCGTCAAGGTATTTCGCCAAGAAACGGGCATCTGATGTCGTTTGCTTCACCGTATCCACATCAGGATTTGCCGCCACTTCCTCTTGTAACGGTTTCAGGTGGGATTCTGGCAACTTCTCCATTTCTTTCACCAACGGTGCTAGATAACGGGCGGGCATGGTTCCGGCTGAGGCTTTTTCCTTGACTTCATCGGGGAGTAACTCTGAGGACATGGCTGTCCATTCATCGGCTAGCTGTTTCACCTCACGCCGCGTAATCCGATCGCCCTGTTGCGCCTTATCGGTAACTAATTGTTGCACTTCGGGGGCAGATTTGGCGGTTTCGACAAATGCTCGTTTACTGAAATTGCGGATCGCATCGGGGTTGAGTTTACCTTCGGCGAGGAGGGTATCGGCACTATTTGCCAGTTCAATCAGGGAATAAGCTTGACTTTTGCTAATTTCGCGACTTTTGAGCCAGTTGAGAAAGCCTGTACCGCGTCCATCCCCCCCTTTTTTTTCGCGATCGCGCACCACACGCAGAATCCGCCCGCGCCAGATCTCGGTTTGTAAGTCGAAGCGATCGCACACTCGCCAAGCGTTATCAACGAGTTGCTGAAAATCGTACTCCTGAATCTCCTCATCCTCTGGATCAGGAAGTTGGAAATTCAAGTCAACGGGTTCTTCGAGGACAGCCGCGAGTTCGGCAGTGGATTCGGGGATTTCAACCATAGGGATGCAATCGTCGAGGGATCAAACGGGGTTATTACAGCTTCTCAAATTATAGAGGGACGCCACCAATAGAGTAATAGGGGTGAGGCAGGTGATGCTAATGCACAAGATATGCCAATCGGCAAGGATTCAGCTCACTTTTTTGGCATCAATTATGCTATGCCTATAGTAAGGTCGGCTACTACCCTGTCCGTAAGATAAGAGCAGATAGTCAGTTAAGGTAATCCTCAACCGATGAAAGTGCTGCACTCGGATAGTAGACTGGCGACTGAAGGGAAGCAGGGGTTGATTTTTCTTTCTTTGCGGTAGTATCTCTAGGAGGAGAATTATGCCGGCTGCGATCGCTCTCTCTATCCAGTCCAACGGGACAGCCATCACAGAGCCGCGAAAACTCTCCCTTTTCTCTCCCCGGCGAGTTGATGATGGGGTTACTCTCATGCTAAGCCAGAGGCAGTCTCTAGGGATAGAGGAAGACGCTACTGGATATCTCGATAAATTTATCAGTTTCATTTTTTTAGAGCTTACACTCTAACGTTAAAGTCTTGTTGTTTCCCTTATGATGACTGCTTCAGGTTATGACTACATTAAATTATCCAATTTCGGTTGATTCCGAACGAATAAATACAGTCAGTATACTTGAAATTATTCCTCAAGAAGTTCTCAAATGGGCTAATAATTTATCCTGGGAGGAGCGACGCTATGTTTTATCGCTGTGTTATTTAATCTGTTCTTTTCCCTTAGATAAACAAGCCGAATTTCTAGACAATTATACAGCCGATGGTTTGGTCGTAAAAATCTTGCAAGAGCAAGCTCCAAAAGATTGGGTTACTCGCTCTTTCCAAAAACTCCACATCAAGCAAAAACTCACGAATACTGTATTGAAAGACTATATTAAACAGTATTACATTCATTCTGCCCAAGATTTACGCACCCAACCTAATCGCGACATCGAGTATTTAGAGGCCGTTCTCCATCTGATCAATGATGCCGAAGAACGAAATAATTTATTTCATTACATTTTAGGCTGTGAAATTATCAAAATGCTTTTTCAAATGAGCTGGTTACAACACGAACGATTCTATCGTTTACAGAAAAATCAGGAATACTTTATTAATCATTATATTAAGCCCATTCAACATGCCCATCGTTTGAATGGTCTTGTTGTACCAAAAGACGAAACACTCTTCTTTGCTAAACGGGATTACTTTATCAAAAACCCGAATATCAAAGACAAAAAGTTAACCGAATTGCTCATGTCTACTTTCACAATTGCTCAAGCTAGCAACCTTGGTTTTTTTATTAGCCATAACCTTGATTTTGTCATGTTTGACTACGACTCTATTTTTAATTGCGAACCCGAATGTATTTTTCTTTGCTGACCACCCTGAAAATTTGTTATCATAATTCTCAGTAGCTGATGTTGTATAGACTGAGGACTACTACAGATTGTAAAAAAAATTAAGCTTGTTCTCTACTATCTAACCTTTTCCATCGCAAAGCTTGACAAACTGAGCTAAAGAGTTGTCTAATATGTCAACGAAGAGACTCAGACGTTCAAAGAGCTGGTAAGTAGTCGGACACAATTAAAGTTGAGCGTGAGGACAAAGGAACTTTTACCAGAGAACGGGGAACAGTAAAGATTTGATGCTTGTTAACATCTCTTAGCATAGCGGACAGAATTTATGTCCAGGTACTTAGAATGTTGAATATAAAATAATAGCGATCGTGAGAAATTTTACTGTTTTTTAAGAATTGTAATCAAATCCGAAACGGAACAGCTCAGTGATCAGTTGTCATATCCCCAAGGATGCTGTTACATTAATTACTTTCCTAACCGTTACCGATCAAACCGTTGTTCATGATAGTTTCAACCATGCTAACCAAGAACTCGAACAGTCTAGAAGCAACTCAAGGGATTGGCGTCCTAGCGAAAATTACATTAGCTGTGAAAAAATGGGCAAATACCCTTCCCTCAGATCAACGAAAGCATATTATGTCACTCTGTTATTTAATGTGTGCGACTTCGCCAGAAATACAAGCCGAGTTGACGGATTTTTTAGACGATTATGTCGCCGATAGCCTAGTTGAGCAGATTTTGCAAGATCGCATCCGCCTTCAGCTAGTCACCAAGTATTTACGAGAATTCTGTATTGAAAAAGAACTGACTCCCTTGGTGTTAAATAGCTATGTTGAACAATTTTGTATTCATTCAGCACAAACATTACAAAAAAAACCAGAACTCTATTTGGAGTTTGTGCTGCGACTGATTCACAGTGCAGAAGAACGCCATGATCTTTTTAATTATATTTTGGGCTGTGAAGTGCTAAAAATGATGTTTCAGATGAGTTGGCTACAACATGAGCGATTGTATCAGCTTCAGAAAAATCAAGAAAGTTTTATCCGAACCTATATTAAACCAATCCAACACGCTCATCGAATTAATGGAATTGTTGTGCCCAAAAATGAAAATCTATTCTTTGCAAAGCGCGATTACTATATCAAACAGCCTAATATTCCGGAAAAGAAACTTGTTGAGTTGGTTGTCTCGACGTTTGCTCATAGAATTGTTATAAATTTAGGGTTTTCAATAGGCTGTAATCTTGATTTTCTAGCGTTCGATTATGAATATATTTATAGTAATGAGGAACCGGATTGTATATTTTATGCCACTGTTTAAAGCATTGGCAGCAAGTAACCAGACATAGGGCAATGAATAATAAATCTACCCCATAATGACCGACTTTGGTCTTTTATGTCCAACGATGATATAGATAAAAATAGAGTCGGTAAAAATTGTTTGTGTTCAAGCTCTAGTTTTTAACCGTTAATTATTGCTAGTAATCCCTTGATGAACAGCAGGCTAAGAGCTGCGATAACTATTACGGCTAAAGTTAACCCGACCAATAGCCAAATCAGAAAAAACCAATCCGTCTGTTTTTGGGGCTGAGGACTATCCCAATAGGTTTCCAATAAGGCAATATTTTTAGCATTCGCTTTCCAGGTTGCATCAGCAATATCGCCCACAATTGGCACAGAACCAATGACTGTATCTAAAAGGATATTCATAACCATTTGTCCTAATAGCGATCGCGGGATACCTATCCGTGCCGCTTCTAGTACAATATAGGCGGAGAACGCTGTTCCTAAAAAATCACCTGCCCCTGGTAACAAACCCAGCAGAGGATCTAACCCGACACGCCACGGTGTTCCCGGAATAGGAATGGCATTGTCGAGCAAATGGCTCAACCGACGCAGACGCCGGAGACTAGAGGTTTTGGAGTCATGGATCATTGGATTTTGGATTCAGATATCTTAGGCACTGTCTTTATTTCAGTTTCCTCAATTGATCGCGCTTTAGCCGCTTGCATTGCCTCTCCTACCGTAAAATTAAGTTGATCTCCTAATAAAAGTACCAGAGATGTCATATATAACCATAGCTGTAAAACAATCACCGCTCCCAAAGCACCGTAAATTTTGTGATAATTGCTGAAATTCGACGCCACGTAATGCCGAAACACACCGGATACAATCGCCCATAATACGGCAGCTAAAACGGCTCCAGGTATAATCGGGGTTCCCTGACGCCAGTGGCTGATGCCAAAGCGGTAGATAATCGCAAAGACTATAGCAACTAACCCTAAGGCAATGAACCAACTTAAAAGCCGTAAGAGCGTCAACAAGATGACTACAATGCTTTTGTATTCTACCAAATTGACCACCCAGCTACTTATAAATAGGATAAAGGAGGCGATGAATAGTAGTAAAACACTGCCTAGAGTTAAACCCATAGCAATCAACTTAGCTTTCCAAAAGGGTCGGCTTTTTTCCGAAGGAATTTGATTAATTTGGTCGAGGGCATTCATCGCCGCATTCAGCGCCCCGGAAGACACCCAAATTGCCATGATGAAGCTCAGCGAAAATAAACCGCGATTGTCTGTGAAGTTGATTCCATCGGCAAAATTACGCATCAGTTGCAGCGCTTCTTCGGGTGCCACTTCCCCTAACTGATCGGCTGGATTTGTCCAGGGTAAAAATTGTTTGAATAACTCAATGACCGTGAAAATCACCAAAATGGCTGGAAACAGGGCTAACATGGCGTTATATGCCATCTGAGAGGACAAACTCAAAAGTCGATGTTTCAAGGCACGGCTAACGGTGATTCTCAGGGTTGCCAGATTCAGATAACGGAAAAAATGCAAGAAACGGAGTAGACGGGGACGTAGCATAAATAATAGGTTGGCTAGCAGTATCATTCACCATTACTGTGGCAAATTTTTTGACCATTAAATACCAAAAGGAGTCACTCTAGGGAGCTACACAATGCCCTATTTGTCCAGAACCCCCTACAGGAGCAGTGTGCGATGAGCAATGATGTCAGACAGTGGTTAGCCGAAATCAAGGAACTGAAACAGCAACTCGCCGATAGTATTCGCGATCGCGATGCTGCCAATGAATCTGCCGCCAATTGGCGTCGCCTCTACAATACAGAAGCCCAGCAACGCCGCACCGAAGCTCGACTGGCACAACAACAGATCGATGCCTTAAACCTGGAAATCCAGCAACTGCAACAGGAGAAGGATGTTCTTAAAGCTCAAGATCCCGACGCCACCTGTGCCATTGAACAGGAGGTGGCAAAACTGCAAACATTAGAACAGTTGCAACAAAAACTAATCCAGGTGATGATGGAGCGCGATCGCCTCATTGATGCCTTGAAAATTGAGCAAGCCAATCACGCCCAAACTCGCAACAGCTTAACGGCTGTCATTGGCGATACGATTGACCAGTTGACCAAGCAACGTGGCACGGCAGAAAAATGAGAGATTAGGAATCATGAATTATGTATTAATTTTGAATTATGAATTATAAATTTATGTATTTTAATTAAAAATGTAACAATTTTGTCATCGTTTCTCTCTCTAAAGGCAGAGGCATTATCTGATCTCTGGATAGAATAGCGGGAAAAATAAACAGAAACATTTTCATGCTTAAGGAGTATCTTTCTGTGAGAGTGCCTTTGTCAGGGAATCGGCATTTACATTTTGGCTCATTTAATGAGATAATAGAAAAGTGAGGTAAAGAACGGAAAAAAAATTAAAGATAAAGGGGGAACTTATGAAATATAAGATTCTAGCAATGTTAACCTTACTTACTCCCCTAGTGTTCGCTAGCTCCGTCAAAGCTGAAAATCCACTTCATGTGCAACAGTTATTATCCACTGGAGCATGTGCAAACTGCGATCTATCGGGAGCCAATCTCAGAGGTGCCCATTTGATTGGTGCTGACTTGAGAGAGGCAAATCTGCAAAGCGCCAACCTGAGCCACGCGAACCTTGAAGGTGCTGATCTACGCGGGGCAAATTTGGCAGGGGCGAATTTAACAGGCGCTTTTGTCACCAATGCGGATATGAAAGAAGCGAATTTGAATCGGGTAGATTTTACGGAAGCCACAATTTACGATGCCAACGTATATGGTGCATCAATGCAGGATATGACCATCAGCGATGCTGATATATTCTACACAGGCATCGGTGTAGGGGGTGAAGGAGCAGAAGACGTCGTTCCAGATTGGTATTAGTCAACTGGCTCCTTTCCTGCTCTAAGACTATCTAGGCTGAAATAGCAGGGTAAGCAAAGGTAACCCGCTCTCGCTGGGTTACCTTTACTTAGTTTTTCCGTAGTCCTTGTCAAGGGGACGCAAGGGCAAGTGTAGCTGCGATTTTAAAGAAGGTAACGGATGACCAATGACAGTGAAACCCTTGCCCAACTCAAAACGGCGATTTTAAAGGCACAGACGGTGGGTGACATCTACGCCGTGATTGAAGACTATACGTATCAAGAGTTTGAGCAGGTTTATCAGAAGCTGACACCGAACCAACAGACAAGATTAGAAGCAATTCGCGATCGCTACACCCACCTCCAACTGATAGCGATCCATCAGCCATCAAACTTGACCATTGCGTGACATCCTCCTACACCGACTTTACAAGTACGGCTTAGGCTTCTTTCAGTACAACCGTTAGGTTATACCTCCAGCGTTTTATAGTGGGGGTATGCCCAGCCCCACTTCTAGCCAAGTTGCCAGAAAAAAATCTACTTATGAAGATTCGCTTTTGCGATCAAGTCACCAGCTTTTACAGCTTTGTAAATGAAAGGCAAAAACAATTTGCTAAATCTATCAAGATGGTAGCTTGCAAAAAACAAGTTGTCAATATATAAACTGGCGATTCATCCCACGCTTCCCTAGGGGTAGGACGTGGGGCTTCTCGCCAATTAAGCTAAAACCTCTCCCACAGCTACCCGCATACCATTGGCAAAGTCCCAAGCAGACTGAGCGCGTTTGCCAGCTAGCTGGACTTGGCGCAGTAACAACAATCCTTCACCTGTTTGAATAATCAGTCCAACTCCCTTAATAATACTAACCACTTCTCCGGGACGCCCAGACGCTTCCCGTACAGACAACCACTGTTGCTCCGGAATCTTTAAATCTGTAGGCAATTGGGGGAAATAAGCCTCTCCCAGAGGAACAGTTGCCAGGATTTTCAGCGATTGATCCCGAAATGAGGCGACACAATTCGTTATAAATCCTCTGATCTGATTGTGTATGGCTATGGCAGAGCGCGACCAATCTACAGCATAATCTGACTTTTGAATCAAGGGTGCATAAGTGGCTTGGGAATCATCTTGGGCGATGGGTTGAACCTCCCCTTGGTTTAGCTTCAGCAGCGTTTCGATTAACAAATCCGCACCTAGATCAGACAGTCTTGCGGCTAAGTCATGGGCGTCATCCAATAAGCCAATGGGTGTGTGAGCCTTCAGTAACATCGGTCCTGTGTCCATCCCAGCATCCATCAGCATGGTGGTAATACCCGTTTCTGTTTCGCCATGGTACAAACACCACTGGATTGGGGCGGCTCCCCGATAGTTCGGCAGAATTGAACCATGGACATTCACACAGCCGAGTCTGGGTATATCTAGAATTTCTGGGGACAGAATTTGTCCATAGGCGACAACGACAAATACATCTACCTCAGCTTGTTTGAGTTGACTGAGGGTTTCCCTATGCTTTTTCACCCGTTTGGGTTGCCAGACTTGCAGTTGATGGGTGAGTGCCAGGGTTTTTATCGGTGAAGGGGATAGCTGATTCCCCCGCCCTCGACGTTTATCGGGTTGGGTTACTACACCCAGAACATTAAATTCTGAATGGTTAATTAAGCGTTCTAAAGTGGGTACGGCGAATTGAGGCGTACCGAAGAAAATAACGTTCATCTTTTCAGTCAAAAATAAATACTAAACTTTTACTGATCTCTTGATCGACAAATGTGACGAATGACAAATTTATTCAACAGCAATTTCAATCCGGCGATTGCGCTGTTGATTTGCATCGGTATCATTTGACACAAGGGGACGAATTCCACCGTAACCGACAACCAACCAGCGATAGTCATCCCCCAAAGCACGATCGAAATATTGCTCCACGGCTTTGGCACGACGAAAGGATAGTTCACGATTATTCTCAGGTTCACCCAGGCTGTCTGTATGAGCGGCGATGCGAATGGTACTTGAGGGATAGTTGCGTAAATCCGCAATAATTTTGTCTAAAATCAAGCCCGCTTCCGGACGCAGTAGGCTGTTATTTCCCTCAAAGAGAACATCACTCGGTAAAGTTACCTTCAATGTTTGGGTTGAGCCGAACGAGTCCGATGGGGCTGCCATGATCGTAGCATTCGGATTATTCCCATTTGATGTTGCCTCTTCAGGGGGAGGTTGAACACCTTCGAGTTGCAGCGCGATCGCTTGCAATCGTGCTTCTAAGGATTCATTAGGGCGACTACTACCCAGTTGGGCTTCTAATGTGGCAACTCCCTCACTCAATGCTCGCAGTTGACCTTGCAGTTGAGTGAGCTGGGCTTGCACCTGTTGCCTCTGTACAGGGGTAAGTTGAAGTGACGAACCCGTCGGTTCTGGTATCGATGTTGGGGTAGTATGGGGAGAAACAACGGGCGTCCGCCCTTCAAAAGGGGTTGCCATTTTGAGGAATAAGGGTTTCTCTGGGTTGGTTCTGGGATAGAAAGTGGCAAGGACAATGCCTACAATTAGGGCTAAGCCTCCACTGACGCCCAATAGTAGCACTCGGAATATAAAAATGAGAAACCAAGGGCGTTGAGACCTCAAAGAGGCAGAAGTAGTTTTATCTGCTGAACGAGCCGATTGGATCACCGATTTTCCTGAATTTTATTCAGACCCTAGAAGAATAACACCAATACATCCATTAATTCGATCATGCCACTTGCCAGAAGTTTGTCACCACCTCTAACCCGACAAGGAAGACAGGGTACACAGGTACACAGGTGCAAAAAAGACAAGGGAGAATACCCCGATCACCAGTCACCTTTTCCCCAATCACCTCTTCCCCAATCACCCATTCTGAGTCAGGAGTGAAAACTTTCGTAAAAAGGTTGAGTTGGAAGGTTCCTTAGCTTGATATACATAGACTAAAGAACACTGCCATAGTTCCCAAAACGTTGCTCCTCACACAAGACGCAGCGTTTAGCAACCTCACCCATATCGATGTTCAACATAATCGTCCGCTTATTCAGATGGTTTTGCTCACAACCATACCTCTTACTGTTTGCTCCTTGGCTACTGATGACTTATAACGTATCTGCCCAAGCTCAACAGGTTCATACCCCTGAACCAGCCCATTTACCTTTAGAAACAGACCCCCTATCGGTGTCTTCTTCCCCAGCGAATCTCGACGTGACTGAAGAAATTGCTCCCGATATGATTGAGACTCTAGAGCAGATTGATCCTCTCGATAGTCCTCATCCTGTCCCTTGGAATTGGGTGTTGACAACCCAAGCTGAACTAGCGGCGAGTGAAACCTTCGGTTTACGCTACTACCGCAGCCAATCATTAATTTCTCCAGACGGTCAATATGCTGCCTATAGCCGCATTTCCATGCAAGGGCAACCTGAACTATACCGCAGCCGGGTTACCAGTGTGATGTTTCTGGAAGATTTGCAAACTGGGGATTTGCAAACGCTCACGGCGTCATCTCCCTTATCTGATAATCCTTTAGTCAGTAACGAAGATGCGGATATGCCAGGAACATTCGCTATTTTGCTCCCTGTCTCTTGGTCACCGTCTAGCGATCGCCTTTTGTCACGACAGTTTGAAGGCTTGTTCAGTACATCCTTTGCCTCGGATTATGCGGTGATTTGGGATCGCCAAAAAAATCGCACCTATACTGTCGCACCTGAACCCATTGACTATAACCATGCTGTGTTATTGGGGTGGAGTCAAACCCATCCGGATCAGGTTCTGTTTCGAGTTGGTGAACTTGGTGAGGAGCGTTGGCCCGTGTTGTCTGTTGATTTCCGAGGTGAAACCACCCTCGCCTTTGAAGATGAACCAATTGTGTATGGTCAAGTGGTTAACCAGGTTTGGACTGGACCTCAAGCACGTTGGTAAACACAAGGGTAAATAGCACAGAGTAGGGACAGTTTATGAATTGTCCCTACTATTTAGAAAGGAAGGTTGACATCCTCCCCGGCGTTTGCCGCACGGGGATTCCTCACCACGCCACTTAAAAAAGATGGTCGCTGAATGGGGGTCATATCTATGCAAAGTTATACATATCTGTCTAGGCAAGACTCAACAGTTTAAGTCTATCTCCACGTTCTTCCCTAGTGTCTACGCTTACCTACTACCCCGCTTTCTGCCTCGTCCATCGTAAAACTCGTGGGACTCCGACCTCAACGAAGTAGGTCGGAGGGGGATAGAGGTCAAACCGCGCCGCTCAATGCGGTAGAGAGTGACAATCCAACTGTTGACACCAGTCCGGTGCTTCGTTGCAACAATTGGACTTTAGAGGCGGTAAACCTTCCTATTCGCTTCCAATTAGCGTTACTCACCGAAACTTGGGTTTTGGTGTCGCCAGAAACGTAACCGTAGTAGGTGATATCCGCTTTAATCGCTTTGACATAATCGCCCTTCCTGAACCCGTGACGGGTAACTGTGCCACCATAACCGCGCCGCTTTCCTCCCTTGGTCTTAATCATTAGGTGTAGTTGGCGGCGGCAGATTGGAGGACGGCTGATTACGGCAAACTGGCACGATGTAACTTCAATAGACCCTAGCCATAAACCACTTCTGCCCTTAACTTGCCGATACCGCATAAACTGGGACGCGGCTATGCAGATACCATCAACGGCATGGGCGGCGGGTGAGGACTCAGCCTTATTCTTAGCTTTGGGTAAACCGAGGTATTTTCTCCGGTTGGATGTGTGCCATCCCTCCTGCGTGTAGACGGTGTAACCGTTAGCTTCCAACTGCTCAATCTGCCAATACTGACCAACCATAGCCGGGCTAAACCCTTTGTCGCCTTTGGCTTTAATCGTCTCAACTACCACATCTGTGAATGGATAAACCCCTGACAACTCTTGTACCACCCGAAGCGCTAACTGTTTATTAGCCCGGATACTAGGGGGTATCTTATTACCTTTGCGGTTATCGAATCGGTGTTGGCGGTGACTGCGTTGGTTAAAGGAAACCTTACGGTTAATCCGTCGCCCTCGTCTCCCTCGCCGCATCATTGCCCGTTGGGTCATTCGCTTGGTCACGTTTTTAAAGGGCAAATTTAGGTGGGCTAAAAACAGAGTCGCCTTGGCTGATTGAACCGCGACGCCGGTGAATAGCTTTCCTGGATCAATTCCAGCCACAATATCTTGAGTTTCCTCTCCTGATGGCGGGTTAACTAACTGGACTTGAAAGATACCTAAATCGTTATGCGTGATTTTAGCTTTACCAGCTTTTAGCCACCGCCGAACGCGGCTAGCTTTAGCTGGCATTAATGGCTTACCGTCTGGCGATAAAACCGGAACTCGTAGCATGGTGATAAACCTCACGAGTGATAGGGGCGAAGCATTGGCGAAGTCAAGTGAGCGGTAAATTGCTTTAATTAACGACGCCAATGCTTCGCCCGTACATAGTCCCCTCGACCACCGCCAATAAGATGTCCTAACAGCCAAGCACCTATAACAAGTAGGTTTGTAGATAATCCAGACTGGGGAAGTATCTGGAAGTACGTGCCAATTGGCGGCTCAATGGTCTATTCAACTCTTGCGTTGCCAGCCCTGTCTCTGGCAATCCCTAATCTCAAGCGATAGCTAGATTAGGGTTGTTGAAAGCCTTAGCTATGGGTGGGTTGGGTAAGCTGGGGCTTATTTATATTGGCAGTGTTACACCATCCAAGCCTCTTTCGTTCCATCCTAGTTTACCTTGGCAGCAGTTTTCAAGGATTACCATCATGTCTCTTCTTAAAAAAATCAGATTATGATAACAGTCTGTACGTCAGCCATTTATCTGTTCTATAACCATCTGAATCCATGGGTCGTATCTGGTATTTTGTCCAAACGGTATTGGGGATTATTTTCCGCCATCCAGTCCTCGGTACAAGTATTATCCCCGTTTTACCCGATGGACAAATTGTACTGATTCGGCGTCGCGATAACGGAAAATGGGGATTACCTGGAGGGATGGTGGATTGGGGACAAGACATTCCCACCACCGTGAGGCGGGAGTTGGCAGAAGAAACTGGGCTAGAGTTGCTGGCAATTCGCCGATTGGTGGGAATCTACTCAGCACCCGATCGCGATCCCAGAGTTCATTCAGTTTGTGTTGTAGTCGAAGCGGAGGTTCAGGGAACAATGCAGATACAAGATATGTGGGAAATTACGGAAGTTCAAGCCTTTGAACGTTCAGCCATCCCCATGGACTGTCTGAGTCACGATCATGGGCGACAGTTGCAGGACTATTTTGACGGTAAAACCACTGTTGCCTAATTTTGAGTTTTGAGAGCTAGACGTAGCCTGCTACTTTAAGTGTTGAGTTTTGAAACACCCGGCAACTAGGATGAATTTAACCTTACGGAATTCCCGCATTAAGCTACCTTTGGGGCAAGTCTTTTGGCGTGAAGTGGGCCAAGGACCCACTCTTATATTTTTACACGGGTCTTGGAGCGATAGTAGTCAGTGGCTACCCCTGATTGAGTATCTGCATCAAGATTATCATTGCTTTGCGCTTGACTTATTGGGATTTGGTGACTCCCAAACGCCGAAACTGCACTACTCGATTCAAGTCGAAGTCGAGTGTTTGTTCAACTTCATTGAGGCACTAAACCTTCCCCCAGTCTATCTGGTTGGTCATTCCTTAGGCGCTTGGATTGCCGCTAGTTATGCATTGCATCACAGTGAACAGGTTCAGGGATTGGTGTTATTAGCCCCTGAAGGCGTTCGAGGCGACGGAGACGGGAAAACTTGGCAGTGGCGGCGGTGGTTAGTTGGGCGTCCCCCCCTTGCCTATACTATTCTGCGATCGCTCTTACCTCTGGCTCGGCTTTTTGGGCGTCACAAAGATATTGAGGGAGCGTTAAAACAGCGACAACAATTGCTACAATCCCCGACAGCTTGTCAATTGCTGTTTCGGCGACGGCGGGTGGAAATTCAAGCCGAATTATTACAAGAACATCTACCCAGCTTAGATATCCCTACGCTGATTGTTCAAGGAAGACTTGATTCACCAGAGGTGATTGACCATGCTCAAACTTATGCCAACCATAGCCCCAATACTAAATTACAGATGATTGACCAAGCCGGAAATGACATAGCGGAAACCGTACCGGGAATTGTCGCTCAGCATATTGATTATTTTGTGAAATATCAGTAGAAGGGTAGAAGGGTAGAAGGGTAGGAGGGTAATGCTGCCTTCCCCATCACCATGGGTATGGTAGACGCACTTGCCCAGCCGGACATGGTATCATTCATCATTCATCATTCAAACAATGTCAATTGCTCCTTGGCGAGTCTCCCTATCTCGTGCCCTTCACCGCAACCGCAGTTTAGCTTATGCTCGGTACTTTCAACTGGCAACTGTTTGTCCAGATGGGTATCCGGCTAATCGCACCGTTGTTTTTCGTGGCTTTTTCGATAACCAATTAAAAATTATCACCGATGCTCGCACTCAGAAAGTCAATCAAATTAATCATAATGCTGGGGCAGAAATTTGCTGGTATTTTCCCAAGACTCGCGAGCAATTTCGGTTAAAAGGTCAACTTATTCTGGTGGGAGAAGACTATCCTGAATTTCCCCTAAAAAATGAGCGTCAAACCACTTGGCAAGGGCTTTCTGATCCAGCGCGTGTGCAATTTGCTTGGTCGAATCCGGGTGAACCCAGAGTAGAGGGGGATCAGGCGTTTTCCCAACCGCCACCTGATCCAGAGCAACCGTTGCCTAATTTCTGTCTCCTATTGCTCGAACCTGTAGAGGTTGATCACCTGGAATTGCGCGGTGATCCGCAAAATCGATGGTGTTATACTATGGGGTGCGATCGCCAATGGATCACGCAAGCGATAAATCCCTGAGTCTTTCTCGTACAAACGAGCGAAGTAGCGGAATATGCATCGACTAAAATTCTTTTGAGGATGCGCCTAGCTTTCGACCTGAATTAGAAAGAACGAGTCTTGTTCTCTAAATCTCACCTTGGCGACTAAATCAGCTTCATAGCGTTCTCCGGCGGTAACAGGTGATTCACAAATTGACAATGGATAATGAACAATGGATAATGACCTCTCCTTAAAAGAAGAGGATTGAAATTAAGGAAAATCTTTTTTAATTTCTTCGTAAACGAAGAGGTCTTAGACACAATTAATCAATTATCAATTATCAATTATTAATTATCCATTGATAAGAGAGAGAATAAAGCTTGTTTTTAGGGCTATGGGATCGGGTTCAAGATAGAGTGCGATCGCGTATCTACTAACTGACTTTTGGTTATATCATAATTAACCTTAGTTTTTACGTCTGACTACTTATATTTTGGAGCCTCCCATTATAGCCTAGGTATTTAAATCCCGATCAGTTGATTCAGAAGAATCCCGATTGAACTTTAAACTATTCTCCAGATATTCAATCCGTTTTTGCTGATTCGCCAGTTGCTGAGTTTGCTCACTGAATTCTTTCTCTAAGTCTTTATTCTGTCGCTTCTGATGAGCAAGTTTCCAATTTTGCCGCATCAGAGACGGTACTGATACCAATAATCCCACCACAACGCCAACCCCTAAAGTTAAGACGAGAACTAACGCCAACGATATCTCAACTCGCCAAATCCCTAAAGTTACGGCGATAGGTACAGCATTTTGTAACGCAAAGATAATCGCCAAGATCGCTATAACAACCCCTAAAATTAAAAATAATCGCATCCGTTATCAGCTAAAATTTAAATACACAACACAAAGCAAATGATCGAACGGCAAGTCACATTGTCTCAAGAATAGCCCAAGCGAGGTATCTGATGTCCGCACAAGCCACAGTTCTCAAGCAAAGCGAACTCCTAAACCGACTAGCCTTAAATCGTCATACCGCTGAAGAAGTCGGTCGAGTGATACAGCTATGGCTTGATTTGCAAGCCCACCGCGTAGTTGGGTTAACCTGCAAGTCCGGGTTTCTCGGCGGCAAAAAACACCACTTTACCTGGGAACAAGTCAATACTATTGGCAGCGATAGTATTCTTGTCAACAGCCTTAAGGAAGAAACCGAGTCGGAAACCCTGGAACCCCTCGATTCTCGCATTGGTGTAGAAGTTTGGACAGATGCGGGAAACAAAGTCGGTAAACTCGTTGATTATATAATTGAACCCGAAACCGGAGCCGTCCTTAATTACTTATATTCCTCCAGTGGTTGGCAAGGAATAATGGAAGGGATTTATACCCTTGCACCCGCAGCCGTTTCCAGTGTGGCAAAAAAGCGGATCATTGTTCTAGAAGCGGCAGTAAAAAACAGTGATAAATATACCGAAGGCGTCCATGAACGCATGAGTCAAGCCGCAGACTTTATTCGTAGTGACTACAAGAAAACGCTTCAGCATGTGGAATCCCTTAAACAAGGTGTTCCCCAGGTTACAGATCATCTCACCGACCAAGCAAAAGCCGCTGGTGATAAACTCAAAGAACGATTTTCTGAAGGGAAAGATTCGAGCAAAAAGAAGGATGAAGAATGAAATAATTTTGACCCTTCACGACCTTCGAGGGAACCTGGCGCGTAAGTTTTTTAATTTGTAGGGGCGGGTTTCACTATAATCCTTTGTGTTTGACCCTGATGTAACTAAACCCGCCCTTTCCAAGTAAATAATTATTTGACCAATTATCAATTATCAATTATCAATTATCAATTACCAATTACCAATTACTGAGGCAAAAATTTACCCATTGAATCAATCTGCAAAGAAGTATTCGGAAAATCACTCTGAGTAAGCTGGCGCATCAGTCGAATCGTGCGTCCTTGGGAATCAGGATAAGGAATCCCCTGACGATTTAGCATAATTGGAATAATTTGACCCGAAACTAAATCACCCTGATTATCCAACTCCACATCTAATACTAAAGAATACGCCAGTTGAGCTTGAGTCGAGAGAGTCCGATAGCCCATAAAATTACCCAAAGAATAAGCAATTAACTTTCCCTTATAAACTTCTAAGGCTCTAGGAACATGAGGTCCATGTCCGAGAATTAAATCAGCGCCGTGGTCAATCATCGTCTGGGAAAAATTAACCAAATTGCCGCGATTTTCGCTAAAAAAATACTCCGTTTGATTGCGAACATGCATCGCTCCAGTTCCTTCAGCCCCCGCATGGACAGAAATAACCACGATATGGGCATTTTGACTGGCTTCTTTCACTAACGCTATAGCCGCCGGTAAATTATTTAATGAATTGTGATAATTAAAGTAACTAAAACCAATCCAGGCAATCCATAAATCATTGATATTAGCATAGAGAATTTGATTCTTTTCCCCTAATGCTTTAACTCCCGCCTGTTCCAGATTCTTGATAGTATCTGCAAAGCCTTGACGTGAGAAATCATAAGAATGATTGTTGGCAACGCTCATAATATCAAAGCCCACCTCCTTTAACAAAGAGGCATAATCAGGCGGCGTGCGAAAGGCAATAATTAATCCCCCTATCGACTTAGCGGAATAGGGATAATTGGTTAAGGTACTCTCAAAATTACCAAATAATAAATCAGCACCTTGCAGAGTAGGTTGAACGGCTTGAAAGAGAACCGTTTTATTAGGATGCAGTTTATTCTGAGGATAATTTGTACCCGGAATAATATCACCCACGGCTTTAATCTGAACTGTCACATTCGGCGGCGGGGGTTCTATCGGGATATCAGATTGAGGTTGAATGATAGGTTCCGGTGGGGGTTCAGGATAGCTTTGAACGACACCATAACCCATACCGCACAAAAAGCTGACCGTACCCACCGACAGTAACAAGGCTCCACTGCGCCGCAATGGTGTGATAAAGTTTGTCATTTGTCATTCGTCATTTGTCATTCGTCATTTATCGGTCTTACCGTCAAATGTAACTCTGGGTCTTGCGCCACCCAACCCGCAGGTGCATTGAAGCGAACTTCAAAATGCAGATGAGGTTGGTCAATGTCCGGATTTCCTGTAGTACCAACTGTCCCTAGGGGTGTTCCTGCTTTGATCCGTTGACCCGTTCTCACCGAAAGACGGCTTAAATGAGCATAACGGCTTTGGCGTCCACCTTCGTGATTAATCACGACTAAATTGCCATAGGAGCCCTGTTGACCTGTAAAGGCAACTGTACCGGAATCCACAGCTAGCACAGTGGTTCCAGGTTCTGCCAATAGATCAATACCACTGTGAAACTGAGCTTGTCCATCAGCGTTTTGATGCCAACCGTAATTAAACGCTATGGGTGCTAACGTGGGCAAGGGATAACCGGGAAATCCAGTATAATTTTCCACGGGTTTGCGATTTGCCAGTACCCAATTCACTCCTGAGACAAATACAACTCCTGGCGGTTGTAGGGAACAGCCATTGACCTCAAATAAAATATCAGCGCGGATACCATAAGCCTCCGCTAAGTCTTGCCAGCTAGCCCCCGCTGGAACTTGCACCCGAATCCCATTAAAGGGAGGAATCAGAATATCTCGACCCATCGGCATAGATTTTCCTGACAAGCTAGGATTGAGTTCTACTAAGGTTTCTGGGATCAGGCTGTATCGTTGAGCAATACTATTCAACGTTTCACCAGGCGCTACTTTATGTTTCTGCAAGCGCGAAAGGGCAGGTGCGGGACAGCTATTTTCAGACGGTGAGGATGATTGTGCCGTTGCCAGATTGGGGATTGGGGCAACCAGGCAAATCACGCTGGAAAAGACAGGAAGCCATCGAGATAAAGTCATAGTTGAGAAGTGTGAAGGATGAATGGCTAATGGTATAGTAAGCTATTCAGCTGCTTTTCTGGGCATGTTTAACTATTCCAGAGAGATTAGTTATCGGTTAGTCTGCCCAATTAAACTTTATTGCACTAAATTATCTGTTACATTTATTATCATATTTCCTAAAAATATAATCATCAACCAAGTTTGAATCAATGATAAAGAAATAACTAAAATTTGATGTTGATTTAGCTAGGCTATTGACCCCCATCGCTCAAACTCAATACAATAAAAAAAGCTAAGCTGTCAACTTTAATCATTGACTTAGCCGAAACAGAGGTAATTTATCAAGTAAAATAGACCCTACTTTCCTCTGAATTCAATCAATCCTGTAATTCACGAATTGTCATTCTCAAAATAAAAACATGACTGCTAAAATAGTAACCCCTGAACAGCCAATTAACGCCACCTCAGAAACATTCCACCGCCAACTCACCAGCGAAGTTCTCACAGAAGAAAAAAAACAGCCCTGGGTTCAACTCATTTCGACTTTTATAGGCACAGTCTCAGCTTACCTAAATAACCGAGTTACGAACACTGAGCAACTTTTACTCACCGCTGCCTTGATTATTGCCGCCCTCACGATTCTAAAACTCGGTTTTGCTGTCCTGAAAGCGATTAATACCATTCCCTTTTTGTCATCGCTTCTAGAAATAATTGGTATTGCTTATGTGAGTTGGTTTATTTGCCGCTATTTGCTCAGTGCTGCCAACCGTCAAGACTTAGCCTTACAAGTTAAGTCTTTTAAGGAACAAATTTTTGGCACGAATCCCTAACTATTTAAATTTCCCGAAAATTTTTCAGCTCATTCCACGCCAAACCATTCGGTGGGATGAGCTTACTATTATCGTATGGTATCGTTTTAAGGGATAACATACGAGTCGTAAGCAACCCCGGTCTAAAGACACGGAGCTTTAGCCAAATAAGTTAAAGCTGTGCTTACCAGCCTAAGTGCTAAGCGCACTACGTTATCGGCAAGTGTTAAAGACCTACCTGCGGATGCGATAGCCAGTTTGCTGCTCT